>CAMAMB010000003.1 GCA_945836755.1 uncultured Bacteroidales bacterium | reverse complement strand
ATGTAGTTTTTCCTAGATGTACATGTAGTTTTTCCTAGATGTACATGTAGTTTTTCCTAGATGTACATGCAGGTCTCCCGGGGCGTACATCCACGCCCCGCCGGCAGCGGTCGACCGGCCCGCCGACGCCTCGCACACAGGCAGGGCACGCACCGGGCAGCCCTCCCGTACACCGACAAGCCACAAAAGAGGCGTTGACGGCGAGGGCAAGCCCTCAAAAATTGCTACATTTGCAGGCCAAGGCCATGTGCCTGCATTCTAACCACACACAGACTATGATAAAAGACGCTTGGAAGCAGAAGGGCTACATCGATGAGCCCATTCCCGAAGGCCTCGACCTCAAAAAGGCCATCCGCAGGCTTTGTGAAGAGAAACACGCCATCATCCTGGCACATTACTATACCGAAGGCGACATACAGGATGTGGCCGACTACGTGGGCGACAGCCTGGGCCTGGCCCAACAAGCCGCCAAGACCGACGCACGCATCATCATGATGTGTGGCGTCCACTTCATGGGCGAGACCAACGCCATACTCTGTCCCGACAAGAAGGTGCTCGTGCCCGACCTCACAGCCACCTGCTCGCTGGCTGAGAGCTGCCCCGCCGACGAGTTCGCCCGCTTTGTCAAAGCCCACCCCGGCCACCGGGTCATCTCCTACGTCAACACCTCGGCGGCCGTCAAGGCACTGACCGACGTAGTGGTGACATCGGGCAACGCACGCCGCATCGTCGACAGCTTCGACAAGGACGCCAAACTCATCTTCGGCCCCGACCGCAACCTGGGCAGCTACCTCAACGCCCTCACGGGCAGACAGATGGTGTTGTGGCCCGGCGCCTGCCACGTGCACGAACGCTTCTCTGTGGAGAAGCTCGTGGCCCTCAAACAGCAACATCCCGAGGCCAAGGTGCTGGTGCACCCCGAGTGTAAAGGGGCTGTGGTCAAGCTGGCCGACGTCGTAGGCTCTACCGCCGCCCTTCTCGACTTCGCCTGCCGCGACGAGGGGAACACCTTCCTCGTGGTGACAGAGAGCGGCATACTCCACGAGATGCAGAAACGCTGCCCTGGGAAGACCTTCATACCCGTGCCGCCCGACGACAGCACCTGCGGCTGCAACGAGTGTAACTACATGCGTCTCTGCACCCTGCCCAAGGTCTACCTCTCACTGCTCCACGAGTGGCCCGTGGTGAGCGTCGATCCCGAAGTGGCACGCGCAGCCCTGCGCCCCATAGAACGCATGCTCGAACTCTCTAAGAAATAACGGCCTAAGCCGCCACGGCCCGACAACCCTCCAATCCCGACACACCCAGACATACACGCCATGAAACTTCAAGCCCTGCGCCGCTGGATGGAAGAGCAAGTGCCCGCCATCGACGCCTATCTCATACCGACCGCCGACCCCCACCAGTCAGAGTATATAGCCCCCCGCTGGCAGTGCCGCGAGTGGCTGACAGGCTTCACGGGGAGCGCCGGCCTCGCCGTAGTGACCCGCGACAAGGCCGCCCTCTGGACCGACTCCCGCTACTGGCTGCAGGCCGAGACCGAACTGGCCGGTAGCGCCTTCATCCTCATGCGCGACGGCGAAAGCGGTGTGCCCTCGCCCGAAGCATGGATAGCCGCACAGACGAAAGGCACGAAGGCTGTGGTGAGCGGGCCCGCCGACATGATCAGCTACGAGCAGAGCCGGACACTGACCGAGGCCGGACTGACCGTGGCCTTCACCGACGCCGACGCCTTCGACGCCATCTGGACCGAACGCCCCACCCTGCCCGCAGGACGCATCGACGTGCACGACGAAAGCTTAGCAGGCACGACGGCACACGACAAGCTGAGCCTGACAGCCCGCCTGCTGAGCGACGCAGGCTGCCCCGGCGGCTTCCTCTTCAACGACCTCAGCGACATAGCCTGGCTGCTCAATCTGAGAGGCCGCGACGTGACGTACAACCCCGTGTTTTACGCCTATCTCTACGTCAGCACCCGCGGCGAAGGTCACCTCCTCTTCACCCACAGCCAAGACCTGAGCCCCGCAGCCCGCCGGCGCTTGGAGAGCTGCGGCGTGGAGGTGAAGCCCTACGAGGCCGCCGTGAGCTGCATGGAGGGACGGACAGACGTGGGCTACGCGCCGTCGGCCACCCATGTGTTCCACCACATCGACGAGAGCAGGCTGCTGCCCTCCGTGGTAGAACCCCTGCGCGCCGTGAAGCACGAAGCCGAACAGGAAGGCTTCCGCGAAGCCATGCGGCGCGACGGCGTGGCCATGGTGCAGTTCATGCGCTGGATGGACGAGCAGATGGAGGCCGGCGCGACGCTCACAGAGGTGGACATCGACGAGCGGCTGACCACCCTGCGCGCCGCACAAGATGGCTTCGAGCAACCCAGCTTCGCCACCATCGCAGGCTACGGGCCCCACGGGGCAATCGTACACTACGAAGCCACTCCCGAGACCGCCGCCACCCTGCGGCCGCAAAGCCTGCTGCTCCTGGACAGCGGCGGACAGTATGACTGCGGCACGACGGATATAACCCGCACCTTGGCCTGCGGACCGCTGAGCGACGAAGAACGCCGCGTGTATACACTCGTGCTGAAAGGACACCTGGCCCTTAGTCGGCAACACTTCCCCGAAGGCACAACGGGCATACAGCTTGACCTCGCCGCCCGCTCGGCCCTGTGGAACGCCGGCTACGACTTCGGACACGGCACGGGACACGGCGTGGGCGCTCACCTCTGTGTGCATGAAGGGCCTCACCAGATACGCAAGAACCTGAGAGCCTGCACCACCCTGCCCCTCAGAGACGGCATGACAGTGACGAACGAGCCGGGCGTCTACGTGGAAGGCCGCTTCGGAGTGCGCATAGAGAATGTGCTCCTGGTGAAACGCGACGCCACCACCGCCTTCGGCAGCTTCATGCGCTTCGAGACACTGACCCTCTGCCCCTACGACCTGCGGCCCGTAGACCTCAACCTGCTGACAGCAGACGAAAAGGCACAAATCAACGACTACCACCAAGAAGTGCGCCGCCAACTGCTGCCACGACTCGACAACGAGCAGGACCGCCGCTGGCTCACAGCACACACTGAGCCGCTGGCCCTCGACTAAAGGCAGCACACACCTATATAACATAGACTCTCCCCCTTTCACCACCGACTACATGGAAACTACAAGACAACAGAAAATAGCCCGCCTCATCCAGAAAGAACTCAGCGACATCTTCCAGCGTCAGACACAAGGCCTCCACGGGGTGCTCGTCAGCGTGAGCGCCGTGCGCGTGAGCCCGGACCTGAGCATAGCCAAAGGATACCTAAGCATCTTCCCCTCGGAACGCGGGCAGGAAATACTGCAAAACATCAACGGCAACGCCCGCACCCTGCGCTTCGAACTGGGCACACGTGTGCGCCACCAGCTACGCATCATACCCGAGCTGAAGTTCTTCCTCGACGACACGCTCGACTACCTCGACCACATCGACGCCCTGCTCGCAGAGACACAACCGGCTCAGGCAGCCGAGGCCAACCCTTCAGCCGAGGCCGACAATGAGTAGGCCGCTCAGCTCCACGGGCGGCCGACGCCTGCCGCTCTTCATGGCCTGCCGCTACCTGTTCAGCCGTAAGCAGACAAAGGTGATCAACCTCATCTCAGGCATCAGCGTGGCGGGCGTAGCCTTTGGCACAGCTGCCCTGCTATGCACCATCTCTGTGTTCAACGGCTTCCACGACCTCATAGGCAGCCTCTACACCGCCTTCGACCCTGAAGTGAAGGTGGTGCCCGCCAAGGGGAAATACGCCGCTGCCGACGACCCGCGGCTGAAGCAGCTGAGCAGCCTGCCGGAGGTGGAGACAGCCTCCTGCTCGTATACAGACAACGCCCTCATACTCTTTCGCGGCCACCCCACCGTCATCACACTCAAAGGCGTGGACACGAAGTTTGAACAGGTGACGGGCATACGCTCCATACTCTACGGCACAGGCGCATTCAGGCTGGAGGACGCCGACGTGAGCTACGGCATACCGGGCATCGGGCTGGCCCAGCTCATAGGCACACTCAACTACGGCAGCCTCGAGATATGCGCCCCGCGACAGGGCGAGCGCATCAACCTGGTCAACCCGGCCGAGAGCTTCAACGCAGAGAGCCTCACCTCAACGGGGCTGTGCTTCAACGTGAGCCAGCGGCAATACGACGAGAGCTACATGATTGCGCCGCTGGCCTTCGCCCAGCGCCTCTTCGAACACGAAGGCTGCCTGACCTCACTCGAAATAAAGCTGCGCCCCGGAACCGACGCCGAGGACGCCCTGCGCAAGATGCGCGCCATCGCGGGCAACGACTTCAAGGTGATGGACCGCGCCGAGCAACAGGGCGACACCTTCAACGTGATGCAGATAGAGAAAGCGATGGCCTTCCTCTTCTTGAGCTTCATCCTGCTCGTAGCCTGCTTCAACATTGTGGGCACTGTGTCGATGCTCCTCATAGACAAACGCGGCGACGTAAGCACACTGCGAAGCCTCGGAGCCTCGGAGCGGCTGATCTTCCGCATCTTCCTCTACGAGGGACGCCTCATCGCCCTGCTCGGCGGGGCCATAGGCACCGGGCTGGGCCTTCTGCTCTGTCAGGCACAGCAGACCTTCGGCCTCCTGCGCCTCGACGCACAGGGCGGAAACTTCATCATCGACGCCTACCCCGTGAGCGTCTATCCCTCAGACGTGGTGCTGGTGTTTGTGACGGTGGTAGTGGTGGGCTCGCTGTGTGTGTGGCCCTCGGTGAAGTATCTGACGCGCCACTTCCTATAACACACCGCCCGCTCGGCCGCAGACGGCTGCCAACGGCTGCATCGCAGGCTCCGGCGCAAAGCCGGGCCGGCAAGGCCGGAAGGCTCGCGGATATCGCTGAAAGTGAGGCAGACGGAGCTACATGCCTTGTGGATTTCGCTGAAAGCATTGCAGGCAAGGCCGGAAGGCTCGCGGATATCGCTGAAAGTGAGGCAGACGGAGCTACATGCCTTGTGGATTTCGCTGAAAGCATTGCCGGCAAGACCGGAAGGCTCGCGGACAAAGCCGGAAGCCACTCACACATACGTCCATACAGAACGCCCCCTCCGCAGACCGTGTGTCTACGAAGGGGGCGCTGCCGTAGCTAAAGGCTGAAGGGAAAGAGGGTGACTGCGACGCGCGGCCCCATCACCCCGGGCCCGGGAGGGGAGACTTAGTGGGTTTCAGGCTTCGCCTCGCCCTTCACCTTGAGGTTTTCGACGGTGAAAATGAGGGTGGAGAAGCCCGGTATCTTCTCGCCGCTGCCGCGCTCGCCGTAGCCAAGCTCGTAAGGAATGTAGAGCTTCCAGACAGAGCCTTCGGGCATCATGGTGAGAGCTTCGCGCCAGCCTTTGATTACCTGGTTGGGGCGGAAGGTGGCGGGCTGCTTGCGTGAGTAGGAACTGTCGAATACTGTGCCGTCGATGAGGCTGCCTTCATAGTGTACTTCGACCTCAGTGCTGTCAGTGGCGACGGGGCCATGGCCCTCGGTGAGCACCTGATACTGCAGGCCGCTGGGGAGCACCTTGATGCCCTTCAGCTTAGCGTTCTGGGCGAGGAAGTCGAGGTTGGCCGCCTTGTACTTCTCCTGCTGAAACTTAATCTGTCCCTCGACAATCTTCATAGCGCTGTCGGCCGAGATGGCAGTCTCCTTGCCGAGCACAGCGTCGGCGAGGACTTTCTGGAAGGTCTGAAGGTTAACGTAGGCGGAGTCCTTGCTACCGGAGGCTTCCTTGTTGAAGAGGGGCAGGTTGCGCTGGTTGATTTCGGCAATGCGCAGACCGGCGGCAAAGGCGAGGGCCTTCTTGCGCTCGTCGTCGCTGATCTGGACCGTCATGCCGCGCATGGCCTCTTCGAGGTAGGCGTCTTCGACTTGCTCGCGCTGCTGGAGATACTGCTTGAGGCTGGAGGCCTGAGCTATGCCGAGGGCGGCGCTGAAGGTTTCACCATCGAAGGATGGCAAGGTCTGTGCGGGAGTAAGGGTGGCGGCAGGAACGGCCTTCTTGGCCTTCTTGCCTTTTTTCTGTGCGACAGCCGGCGTAACGAGGCAGGCTGCGAGCAGAAGGGTGAGGAGGGTTTTGATTTGCATGATAGTGGGTTGTGAGTGGTGTTAAATTGCTCCGCCCTGTGGCCTGCCGTGGTTGGGGCTGTAGGGCGGAGCAGCTTATAGCATGAAAGGAATGAGCGGAAGGTACGGGCTTACTTGGCCACCTCTACGAGGGTGATGGTAAAGGTAAGGGCTGAGTAGGGAGGTATAGGGCCTGTGCCCTGCTCGCCGTAAGCGAGGTTGTAGGGTATATAGATTTCCCAGGTGTCGCCGATGGGCATTTTGGGGAGAGCAATCTTCCAGCCCTCGATAACGTTGTTGAGGCTGAGGGTAGCCACGCCGCCCTGACGATGAGCAGAGGTGTCGAAGACGCTGCCATTGGGGAGTTTGCCTTCATACTTCACCACGACGCTGTCGCCCGGGGCGCAGAAGTCTGTGCCGCCCTTGGTGTCGACCACCTTGTAGAGCACACCGTCAGCAAGCTCCTTGACGCCTTCTTCCTTGGCTTTGGCGGCCATGAACTTGGCTGACTCTTCCTTCTGCTTGGTGAACATGTATTCCATGATGCGCTTGTTGGCGAGTTCCTTGTCGACGAGCTTTCCGTCAACCTTGAGGCCGGTCTTTCCCTTGATGAGAGAGACGTAGCCAGACACGAAGTTTTTGAGGCTGATGCGCTTGGTGCTGTCGTTGTTGAATATCTGGGCTTCGAGCTGGGGCATCTGCTGCTTTGACTGCAGTCCCTGCATGATGCCGATGTAGTAAGCCATTTTTTTCTTGTCGTCACCGGCCTTGAGGCCCTGCATGAAGCCCTTGATGAACTCTTCTACGCTGGCTGAGTCGCTGCCGGCCTGTTCGAGATAGCCGGGAAGCTCTTCGCCGGGTGAGAGCACCATGCCTACTTCGTAGCTGAGGGTGTCGATGTCGGTTTTGAAAGCGCCTTTGGGGGTACTGTTGTGGCAGGAAGTGGTTAGCAGTCCTGCGGCGGCCACGAGGATGGCCATGAAGCTGTGTTTCATTGTGTAGCTATGTATGTGTTTGGATGTTGTAAGCAGTGGCTATTTTACTATCTCTATGAGCTCCACATCGAAGATGAGGGCCGCATAGGGGGGAATGCTTGCGCCGGCGCCTCGCGAGCCATAGGCGAGGTTGTAGGGTATGTAGAAGCGATACTTGGAGCCTTCGGCCATGAGCTGGACGCCTTCTGTCCACCCTGCGATGACGCCGTTGAGGGGGAAAGTGGCGGGCTCGCCGCGGCGGTAACTGCTGTCGAAGACGGTGCCGTCTATGAGGGTGCCTTCGTAGTGGCACTTCACCTTGTCGGTGGCCTTTGGCTTGGCTCCTTTGCCCTCTGTAATGACGCTGTACTGCAGGCCGCTGGGCAGGACGACGACGCCCTCTTTCGTGGCATTGGCTTTGAGGAAGTCTTCGCCGGCCTGACGGGCTTCCTTGCCTGCTTCAGCCTCCTTCTTCTGCAGGAAGTCCTGCACGAGCTGCTGGGCTTCGGAGCCGGTGAGTGCCGTGTCGTGGCCTTCAAGCACATCGGTGACGGCCTTGGCGAAGTCGGCGGATTGTACGCCTGATACTCCCATCTGTTTTAGGTTCTGCCCGATGATCATACCAAGGGCGTAGCTGAGCTTTTCCATATTGATAGTCTGAAGTTGAAGGGTTATAAACGATGTCGGGATGGTTGGAAGCACTGCGGCGATGCAGTGCTTATGGGCCGCAAATGTACAAATTAAAACTGACTTCCAGCCCCTTTTGTGCGCGGGGCTGTATTTTTTGTAGGGTGACGGGGCTGAGGGTGTCTGCCTGCGGCCTAAGGGGTGCCTGCCTACGCGCAAGGGTGTGTCTCCACGGCTGACGTCGGGAGGCACACCCTTGGTGTGGAGGGGGGAAGCAGTGGGGTGAGCCCGCGCTGCCTCTGTGTGATTTACTTGACCACTTTGCGGCCGTCAATGATGTAGACGCCCTTGGGCAGGCCGGTAGCCTCGCGGCCTACATATACACCGTTGAGGGTGTAGATGCCCTTGCGCAGAGCCGGGGCTGCGGTAGCGCTGTGTATGCCGGTAGAGGTGTAGATCCGTTCGAGCACGGCGGGATCGGCGGCCACGTTGGGGTTGCGCTTGAACTGCCAGCAGGCGCCTCCGTCTGTCTTCGCCCAAATGCTCAGGGGGTAAGCCGTCATCTGGGGTGCGGCGCAGAGGTAGCTGTAAGTATGAGTACCTCCGCTGATGGCAAAGAGGGCCTCGTCGAGTGCTTCTACGCCAAAGCCAACCACCTCGTCGGTGAAGATGACGGGCATGGTGACGCCTTCATAGTTGGGCACGTAGAGGAACTGCTGCGCTCCCATGTTGTAGAAGTAGTAGAGACCGCTCACTTCGGCTATCATCCAGGCGCCGTTGGGGCTGGCGGGGTCGAGGGCAGTGGCATAGGAGTCGTTGGCCACGCTGACGCCGTTGTTGCCGGTCATGCCGGCGGCCCAGACATAGGCATCGCTGCCGCTGTGCTCGGCGCTGTGGTTGAGGTAGGTGGTGAAGGTGGGGTTGTAGATGGCATAGGTGGCGTCGATGCCTACTTCTTCGAGGGTGCTCACAGGGGCGTCGAGGTCGTCGGGACTGGGGGTGAGGGAGCTGTCAATGAGGCTGAGCACACTGAGGTCGGCCTCCACGTTGGGGTTGACCATGAGCTGCCAGCGTGAGCCGCTGTCGCTGCTGGTCCAGATGCTCACGGGGTAGTCTAACTGGGGTGCGGCACACATGAAGCCCTGTGCGTTGCCCGTGGTGTTGAGGGCGAAGATGCCTTCCTCCAGCTGGGTCATGTCGAGGCCCTGAACGGTGTCGGTCAGCTTGCAGATGGCGGGGTTCTCGCGGCTGGCAGGCGTTACGAGGAACTTCTTGGCGCCGATGTTGTAGAGGTAATATTTTCCGTTGAAGGGCACTACCATCCACGAGGAGTTTGCCGAGAGGGTGTCGAGGCTGAGGCGATAGCTGTCGTCCTTGACGAGGTGGTTTGCGTCGCCGTCAGTCATATTGGCCACCCACAGATTGGTCTCCGACTTCTCGGGGGAGTAGACGGCATATGCGGTGAAGGTGGGGTTGTAAAGCACGTAGGCTTTGTTGTTCCTGATTGCCGAGAGATCGGCCAGGGGTGCGCCTAAGGGCAGCACCTCTTCGTCGGGATCGGGGGTGGGGTCGGGATCCACGGTGCCCGGGGCAAAGAAGAGGGTGTATACGGTCTTGCTGTCGCTGTTGACGTTGTAGTCGTTGCCCTTGACGGTGATGCAGAGAGCGCCTGAGAGGGCGTCGAAGTCGGCAGTAGCCGTAGCGCCCTTGCCCACGATGCTGTAGGCCAGCTTGGCGGGGTCGTACTGCCGGGCACCCATGTTGAGGCCGGCAGCAGAGGCTGCGGTGGCGAGGTCAAGGGTTTCGCCGTCATAGGTAAGTTCTCCGAGTTCATGGTAATATACCAAGGTGACGTCGTCGATGGTCAGCGACAGGCCGCTCACCACGGTAGCGTTGAAGTAGTCGCCTGCGGAGAAGATGAGGTTGAGCTTCTCGGGAGTGTCGTCGGTGAGATACTCGAAGGGCACGGTCATCTCGGTCCAGTCGTCAGCGGTGGCGGTGATGGCGGCCTCCATTTTGGCAATGAGGGTACCCGTCTGTGTGACGCTGCCACCCTGGCTTGTGGCCTTGTCGAGTATGACGCGGTCGCGGTCTTCCATAGTGCAGGTGGCCGGGGTGCTTAAGGCGATGTTGCAAGGTACGCTTTCCTGGAGGTAAGTGCCTTTCCAGAGGTAGCCTATGAGGGAGGCGTTGTTGCCGGCTGCCGACTCGGGGCGCTTGAAGTAGAAGTGCACGGCGTCGGGCTTATAGCTGAAGGCCTTTCCGCCCCATGAGCCGCCGTCGGCATTGCTGCCCACACCTTTGGCGGTACTCCAGGTGGTGCCGAGGGTCAGGTAGCCGGGCACTATCTGGCTGGCCATGTATGAGTTGGGCGTGTTGGTCATGGTGACAGCGTAGCCCGTGCCTCCGCGGCCGGTTTCCTGTGCCACGACGGTGGTCTGTCCTTTCCAGCCGAGGAAGTTCATGCCGGCCACATTGGCAGCGCACCAGTCTACGGGCTGTGTGCCCTGTACATGGGTAGCATTGCCGCCGGTCCAGGGGGTGCAGGTCACCCAGTCTTGGTCGAAGCTTCCGTTTACCTGCTGCGCTCCGGCCGTCAGTCCGACGAATGCGCCGAGCAGGGCGATAGTTTTAATGAAGTTCATCTTGTTGGGGATATTAATTGTAAAGGGGTTGATGTGGCTTATATATATTAGTGGAGCACTTTCTTACCATTCACGATGTAGACGCCCTTGGGCAGGTGGTTGCCGAGAGCGTTGCCCACGTAGCGGCCGTCGAGCGAGTAGACGCCCTTGGTGCGTACAGTGGCTGCCTCCACGCTGCTGATGCCTGTGCCGACGAAGTCGGTGCTGATGAGGCGTACATAGATGGGTAAGGAGTTGTCGGGGTCCGTGATCCAGAGTATGTCGACGTCGATGTAGGCCTTACCGTCCTTGATGTACGAAGTCTGGCAGTCGAGCTTGACCATAGCGTTGATGGGTTCGCCGCCGAGGCTGAGGGCCACGGGCTGGCGTTCGTGTTCGGCGAAGGTGTATTTGCCCTCGGCGTCCTTGTTGATGGTGATGGCGGAGAGCTTCACGTCGCCGAGCACTTCGCCCTGCAGGCTGAAGTCATTGAGCTCGAAGTCGATGGTGCCGGCTGCCGCGCCCTGCTTGATGGCTACGGGAGTGCCGGGCACGGCTACGGCGTCGTCGCCGATGGGTTCGCCGAGGGCGAGGTAGAAGTCGCAGGTGTAGTCGCCCACGATAGGGGTTACGTCGACGGGCGGTGTGGCTGTGCCGACGAAGTCGGTGCTGATGAGGCGTACATAGATGGGTAAGGAGTTGTCGGGGTCCGTGATCCAGAGTATGTCGACGTCGATGTAGGCCTTACCGTCCTTGATGTACGAAGTCTGGCAGTCGAGCTTGACCATAGCGTTGATGGGTTCGCCGCCGAGGCTGAGGGCCACGGGCTGGCGTTCGTGTTCGGCGAAGGTGTATTTGCCCTCGGCGTCCTTGTTGATGGTGATGGCGGAGAGCTTCACGTCGCCGAGCACTTCGCCCTGCAGGCTGAAGTCATTGAGCTCGAAGTCGATGGTGCCGGCTGCCGCGCCCTGCTTGATGGCTACGGGAGTGCCGGGCACGGCTACGGCGTCGTCTCCGACGGGTGCGCCGAGGGCGAGGTAGAAGTCACAGGTGTAGTCGCCCACGATAGGGGTTACGTCGACGGTCTGTGCGCTGACGTGGTGCAGCATGAAGCAGGCTGCCAATGCGAGTAATAATTTCTTCATAGACAAGGAGTTGTTTGTTGAAGTAATATGAGTGATCTGCGTATGTATGGGGCGCATGGTCGGACCGCACGGGGCCCGGTGTGGGTGCGCCCGGGTGTATCAGAAGAGGTAGTGGAAGCCCAGGGTGCCGTATATGGGGTAGAGGGCGAAGGTTACGCTGCCGAAGTCACGGGGGAAAATGCCGTTCAAGCCCCACGACAGGTCGAGCGAGACGCTCAGATGCTCGTACGCCTTAAATTCTCCGCCTGCCTGCACGCCCCACTGGAAGCGGCGCAAGTCGTCGCTGAAGTCGTACGAAGCACTTTGTACCTCTGTCTTTGGGCCTGTGGGGTCAATGTCACGTATATAGCCGTCGTAGGCCGAGCCTTTGAAGGTGCCGTGCACCATGTACGAGAAGTAGGGGCCGGCTTTGACCATCCAGCGCTTGCTGATGTCGTAGGTGGCGAGTATGGGCATGGTGAGGTAGGTGCTGCTCACCTCTGTCTTGACCTTTCCGGTCCAGGCTCCGCGCACAGTGCCGCTGCCGTCGTCGTTGACGGCCTCCATGTGGTAGTTTTTGACCGTGGCGTCGGTCTTCATGCCCTTGCTCTCGAAGCGCAGGCCGAACATGACGCCCCACTTGCGGTCGGTGCCAATGCGTTTGTGGGCCGCGCCCTGCAACATGAAGCAGAGGCCGGGCTGGTAGCTCTCTATCTTGCGTATCTCGGCGGGCAGGGGCAGGGGCGATGTGCCGCCGAGGTTGAAGCCGGCGCCGAGGCGCACCTGCCAGCCTCTCAGGGCGGCCTTGAGCAGGTTGTTGTCGGTCGACTTGACTTTGTCGGTGTCGCCGGCCGCGGCAGTCAGGCTGCAGCAGGCCAACAGGAGGGTAAGGAATATCTTTGACATAAGGGTCGGACTGATGGGGGGATGGATAGAAGGAGGAAGGGGGCTGACTGGAGGCGCGGGGCGGCTACTCGTCGCCCTTCCATACCACCTGGAGCTCGTCGACGTAGAGCACGCTACCGATGGCGCCGTTGAAGTAAGCGCCGTCGCGCGACGAGGTACAGACGATGGCAATGGCGTAACCGTTGGCGCGAAGCGTCTCTTCGGAGAAGGTTTTGCCTTTCTGCAGCACGAAGGGCTCGCTGAAGAAGGTCCACTCGGTGGGTTCGCCGGGGTCGGCTATGCGGGCCATGAGCACAATGCGGTCGCTCGAGAGCACTTCGTCGCCGTCGAGCGGCTTGAACTCTGTCGAGCCCTCCGCGAATGCCTCGTAGACCACAGCGTATATATCGGCCATGTCGCGCAGCTCGGGATGCACGGTCTTGTACTTATCTATGAACGTCTCGCCGGGGGTATACTTGTAATAGCCCTCTAAGCGCACGGGTTCTTCGGTCACGAGTTGCAGGCCGAAGCGGGTGGCCTTGCGGGGGAAGACGGCGGCCTGGGCTGAGCGGAACTCGCCGATGAAGATGTTGCCGGCGGCCAAGGGCATCTTGAGCCCTGAGCCGAAGGAGCCGGTGTCGCGAGTCTCCAGGCGCACGCAGCGCTGGTCGCGGTCGCTGCCTTCGCAGTCGACGCCGCCTGCTGCCGGGGCAGAGGGATAGGTGTCGGGGGTGCCGCCCATACCTGTAATGGCATAGCCGGCATTACCCGTGGCCCAGTAGTAGTGCTTGGCCTCGGCGTCGTCGAGGTCGGTCTCGTACCACTCATAGTATCGGCCTTTGTCGGCGTCTAAGGCGTAGTTGCCGAAACTCAGCCGGCCGATGGGCTTACGGGGCGAGAAGGACACCTCGTAGTCTTTCTGCCAATGGCCGTCCTCGGAGTGGACGGTGTAGGTCTGTGGCGAGGAGAAGTCGCGCACTGCGCCGTTGGCGTCGACAGTCCGGCCGTCGGCGGTCATGGTGACGGTAGCCCCCGGAGTGAGTTGGAAGCGGGGGTCAAGCTGGGTGCGGTCGCTGCCGGTGACGATGGTGAAGGCCACGCGGTTGTTCTCCACGCGGGGATTGCCTATCAGGAGGTCGGCGTGGTCGGCCAGCCACTGTGGGTCGACTCCGGTGATGTCGCACTCGGCGTTGAGGGGCTCGTCCTTGATGCACGAAGTGAGGGTGCTGAGGCCGGCCACGACCATGAGTAGGGTAAAGAGGTGTTTCATACGCTGGTGGTAGGTGTAAGTTCGGTAGGCGGGAGGAGCGGGCGGCTACGGGCATCGCGGCGGCCCTGACCCGAACGCGGAGGAGAAATGAAATGTAATTGGTAAACAATTAAAAATCACGCATCCTCTCTCGCACAAAACCGCTGCAAAGGTACGAAAAAACTTTTTGCCGAACATGGGTTTATACGCTCTATGGCGGAGTTGGGACGTGGCATGCGGCCTCGACACTCCCGCCTTCTGCCGACGAGAGGAGGCGTATGGTAGGGCGGGAATGGTGGTTTCTGCCGATGAAACCGCGAATTTCCACACTCAGCCTATGGACGAAAAGGCGGCCGAGGCAGCACGGCGGGAGCGGATAGTTTGGGCCAAAGATTGCGTACATTATGCCACACATGTGGCTCAGGGATATGCGGTAGCGAAGGCCCATGCCGCGGCCCGACATGCAGGAGGCGCGGACGGGCAACAGGCGAGGGATGGGGCGCAATGCACGGAGCACATATACCCCGACGGCGAAATGAAATACAGAATGTGGAAACAGGAGGCGCAGCACATTGAAAACACGCCCCCATGGGATAACGGGGGACATAGAATATCACGCCACGGGGCAGCCTTCATTGAAAACGCACCCCGGAGGGGGGCTAACAACCCAGGATAGGGCTCACGCTCTATCTTAGGGCCTTCCCTCTTTATCCCCCGGCCCTGAAGGGACCGGCAAAGCGGCCGGGCTAAGAGCGGACGCAATGAGCCTCGCCCCTTCAGGGCTCGGGAAGAGAGAGGGTAATCCGCGTAGGTAGGACTTACGCCCTATCCCGGTCTATATGCTCCCTTTAGGGGCACACGTGTATACAATGTCACCGGGGATGTACATATAGGAAAACCTACATGTACATGTAGAAAAAACTGGATGTACATGTAGAAAAAACTAGATGTACATGTAGGAAAAACTGGATGTACATGTAGGAAAAACTAGATGTACATGTAGAAAAAACTAGATGTACATGTAGTTTTAACGGCATGTACATGTAGGCTCGCACGGCTTCGGTGGCGCCGCTCTTCGCGAGGTGGGGACGGAGTGAAAATGCAAGCAGGAGGACGCCGACCCGTAGGTGCGTCCTCCTGCACGAGGTATGTGAGTATATCTGTAAGTGTCGCGGGGTACACTATGCGTGGTGAGGCGGTGGAGTTAATCGTCCCAGACGGTCGTGCCCCAATGGCTGTCTTTGCCTTCGTCGCTCTTGTTAGAGAGGCCTTCTTCGCCGCCCACGTAGATGTCGGGGTCCTTGACAGTGCCTATCTCGCCCGAATACTGTACGAGCATAGGGCTGCCGGGCATGAGGGTGACAGAGAGGATGCGGGGCGACTGGTATGCGCGGTTGTTCTGTTTCATATCTGATGGTAATGTAGCTGAGTGAGGGTGAAGGGCGGTGCGTGACGGCTGCGGTTAGCGGACCACGCGCCGGCCGCAGGTTCGGTTGAGCGTGACGCCCTCACTGAGTGAGAGAAATGTAGATGGGTGAGCGTGCCTTAGCGTGCGATGAACTTGCGGCCTTCGCTGATGTAGATGCCACCCTTGGTGAGGCTGCTGACACGGCGTCCGGCGAGATCGTAGACGGGCTTGGCAGCCTGTGTGTCGCCGGTGAGCTCGACGGTGTCGATGGCTTCCTGCACTCCGTCGAAGATGAGGGTGAAGGCGCGGTCGGCAGATGTGGTGAGGGCTGCGGGGAGGTAAGCTCTTCCCTGACGGAGGGAGGAGCCGGGGCGTCCCTTATAGAAGGCGAGGCCATAGGTGCTGTTGGCGAGTATGTAGTCGCCTTCGACCAACTCGTGGGGTGCTGCTGCGGTGTGGGCGAAGAGGTTCTGCGAGAGGTCGGCCTCTTCTTCGCCTGCTGCGGGGAGCATGACGCCGGTGGTGAAGCCGGCAGGGCCTACGAGCACGACGCCCTGATTGGCAGGCAGGGCGGGAGTGGCCACGGAGTTCATCTTAGCGCCATCTTCGGTGTCGGAGGCATAGTATGCCTTGACGCCCTCGGGAATGACGGTGGGAAAAGGCGCACTGAAGGTGCAGATGGTGGAACCAGGGGTGATGCCCTTGATATAGGTGTCGGACTCGCTGACAGCGGTGAGGCTGAGCGTGTTAGGATAGGTGGCCTCTTCCATAAGGATGGCGGAGGTGAAATTGGCATTGAAGAAGGGCACTGAAGCCTGGTCGTAGGTACCGGCCGTGGCCAAGACGGTGTAGGCGAACTCGTTGCCGTTGCCTGCATAGGCTATACGGCGTCCGCGGAAGGTGAGGTAGCCGAAGAGGTTGTCTTGAGAGCCGCTGACTTGCCCGCCGGCGGTCATCTTAGCGAGGGTGATGGCGGGCCAGTCGGTCATGGTCTCGGTGACGTTCTGTGTGCTGCTCTCGCCGGTGTCGGGGTCGGTGACGGTGGCAGAGTGGGTGTCGGAGAAGGGCTGGTTGAAGTAGTCGCAGTAGCCCTTGATGCCGTTGCCGCCTACATTACGGCCTCGCCAGATGAGGTACTTGCCGTCGTTGCAGACGAAGGCAAACTTGCCCTGACCGAGGGCGCGGCATACGAAGACGGTGGCGTCGTCGACGCCGGTGGCTGAATACTTCATGCCGTTGGTGGCATCTTCATACTTGAGGTAGCGCTTGGCGCCTGTCCATGTGACGTTGGCGAAGGTGTAAGCCTTGCCGTCTTCGGGCAGCTGTATCTCAGTGGTGGCCGACTTGTAGGCAGTGACGGCTGTGGCGAGGGTGGCGAGGGTGGCGTCGGTGTCGTCAGAGGCTGAGGTAAGGGCAGCGTCGATGGCGCTCTGAAGGGTGGCGCGTGCGGCGCTGGTGGCTGTGGGGTAGCCGGGGCCGGTCTTGGCGAGCACCTTGTTGGCGCCGGCAGCACCGATGCCGAGAGCTTCTTCCTTGCGGTAGAAGGTGTAGAGGTCGCCGGTCACTTCGTCGATGGTGATGGGGCAGTAGATGATGCAGTATCCGCCGGGCTCTTCCTCAAAGAGGAAACCGATGCGGCCGTCGGCCTGGAGGGCCATGGTGGAGTAAGCGGAGCCGCGGAAGCTGACCTGCTTGCCGAAGGTCCATCCCTGTGAGAAGGTGGTGGGGGTGTAAGTGACGCTGCTATCTATGACCTTGTACCAGATAGATACGTTGTTGCGGCCGGGACCGTTGGGGACGGACTGGAGCATGATGTCCTTCTTCAGACCTGTAGACTTGTCCATCACTCCCTTGAGCATATAGATTTCGCCATTGGTGCCGGAGTCGCCGGTGGTAAGTCCGCCGGTCACGCTGTTGCTGTTGACGGCTGTGCCCCAGGTGCCGGTGGTGTAGGCGTCGGCGCCGGTGGTGGAGGCAAAGGTGAAGAGGTTGAAGACACGGCCTGAGGCTCTGCGGCTGCTGAGGATGACTGTGCCGTCGGGCAGCTCTTCACACTTGGGCTCGTCGCCGCCGGAAGCGGGACGGTCGGCGATGGTGCCGAGGACGTTCCAGGTGGTGCCGAAGTCGTCGGAGTAGATGACGCGGTTGCCCTCGTTCTTGGTCCAGACGGCTGCGTAGAGGCGGTAGTAGTCGCCCTTCTTGACCACGCGGCTCTGCATGATGCGGCCGGAGCCTACGAAGAGGGACTTCACGGTGGCAGTCTTGACGCCGTCGGTCTCGCTGACGAAGAGGGAGTAGATGTCTTCGGTGACTTCTACGGGAGTGGTCCACTGCCAGGTCTTTGTGGCGTCGTCGTAGGTGCCCACGACTTTGGCCACGCGGTTAGGATTGCTTTCGGCGGAGTCGGGGATGTAGTTGCCGTTCCAGCAGACGGTCTTGCCGCAGACAGCGAGCACGAGTACCTTGTTGCTCTCGCGGTCGGCCACTACAGCGGCGTCACCAAAGGCGTAGTCGAAGGTGATGTTACTGCCGTTGCCGTGGCCGTTGAAGAGGAAGAATTCGTCGCCCCATGTAAGGCCGTTGTCGGTGGAGATACGGGCTTTGATGTCTACCTCGCCGTAGCCTATGTCGGAACCGCAGGGACGGTTGTCGCTGATGGCGATGACGTCGCCGTTGAGTGCGGTGGCGATGGCGGGTATGCGGTAGGGCTTGCCGTTGGCGTCGGGAGTGGTGAAGAGGATGCGGTCTTCGTTAGCTGTATAGCTGAAGCAGAGGGAAAGGCCCTCGGTCAGGGCGAGGTCGGTGAGCGAGGAGGTCACGCTGCCGTTGAGGCGGGCTTCGCAGTTGAAGCCGCGATAGGTATAGGAGGCGGCGGTGAAGGGCTTGTTCTTGTAGAGATAGAGCCGGGTCTCGGCTATGCTGCCGGTGGGGTTGCTCTCTGTCTGACGGATGGGGAAGGTCAGCGTAGAGCCTGCCGAGGTGATGGTGATGTTGGCCACGGGATTTCCCTCGAAGGCTGTGCCGGTGACATCAGCGCTGAGGGTGATGGGGTTATCGGCGTCGACGACGGGGAAGGTCCAGCGGCTGCCGGCGTCGGTGCTGTAGTAGAACCTGAGGTCCCTAGGTATGCCGCCGTGGGGGTTGAGGCCCTGGCCGGACTTGCTGACGGCCTCGATGGAGTAGCCGGGGTAAGAGGAGGCGCCGGTATAGTCGGCGAGGGTCCATGACTGGGCCGTGCTGGTGCTGCTCTCGGCAGCAAGGCTTACGGCTTCACCCTCGGCGGGTGTACCGTCGTGGGTAATGACGAGGCTCTCGCTGGTGTGGGAATAGATCTTGAAGCTCTTGTAGTTACCCACGAAGCACCAGAGATGGTCGAGGCTTGAGGGGTCGATAGTGTTGGTGGCAATCTGTCCGGCGGTGTTGCCGGGGAGAGTGAAGCCGTTGGCGGGCTTACGCACGTTGACCACGCGCACCCACTTCTCGCCGTAGGTGGAAGAGAAGACGTCGGGCATGAAACGCACCTCGTAGAAGGCGTCGGCGGTGCCGTCGTAGGTGGAAGGCAGGCTGGTCTCTGTGCCGTCGCTGGCAAAGATGCCTTCATACTTGAGGGTGGCAGCGGCAAGGGTGGCGTCGTCGTAGCTGAGGGTCAGGGTGGGGTCGGAAACCTCGGTGCCGGGCATGCAAAGGAAGCTGCAGGGCAGGGTCTTGGTCGTGCCGTTCCAGGTGACGGATGCACCGGCGCCGGCATTAGCCGAGATGGAAAGCGTCTTGCATGTCTCGACGTCTACGAAGATGAAGTTGGCCGAGTAGATGTTGTTGTCGTCCTTGGTATAGCCTGCGCTGGTAGACTGGTCGAAGCCACCATCTTCTTTCATGACTAAGTAACGGCCGTTGGCGTCGCCATAGAGATGGGTGGCCACTCCGGAGGGGTAGCCGTCGCTGATGGTGTAGCTGTAAGCCGAGGCGCTGAAGGCCTTAAAGCCGAAGTACTTGTTGTTGCTCGTGTTGCGGAACTGGTACTTGCCTTCAGAGGTCACCGTACAGGTGAAGGTGTAGAGCGAGGGGTCGTTGGTCAGACCGTTGCTCACCGCGAGCGTGCCTCCGTTGTTATAGAAGAACTGCTGGGTGGCATTGTCACAATAGATGTAGTAGGTCTTGCCATCCTGGGGCAGATTGCTGGAGGTGCTTCCCTCTGCAACCTGAGCCGGCGAAGGGGTGGCGGCGGGGCTGGAAGCTGCAGCGAGAGCCTGCTGACCCATGGCCAAAAGCCCAGCACACAGGAGGGCAGCGCCCCGAGCGAGTTGGAGTAAATGTTCTTTCATACTATTTATTTGATTAAGAGTGTCTTATTTGGGGGCAAAGGTAATAGAATTTTCTCAAACGGACGCAGCCTCCTTTATATATTATATATAGCTGCGCGCGACCATGGCAGGAAAGACGCCAACCGGCGCCGCCTCGGCTGGTGAGCAGGGGCGGCGCCGGTAGAAGGTTCTGCGGCGCAGGCTTAAAGGGTCAGAGCGCAGGCGGAAAGGGTCAGAGCGCAGGCTGAAAAGGGCGGGGACGGGGGCGCGCAGCTTAGAAGAGGTAGGCCACGCTGACACGGAAGCTGTTGGTCTTATACTTGAGCTGATAGTCGTCGTTGCCGGCGTGGCGCGATGCCTTGCCGATGCTGCCGAAGGCTATGTTGTAGCCTACGCTGACGTCGAAGCGGCTGAGGAGGGTAAGCCCCGCGCCGACGTTCCAGGTGGTATTCATGTGGCGCTTGCTGAAGTTGGTGCCTGTGCCGAGGTTGCTCCAGCTCATGTGGCCGAGGGCGAAGCCGAACTGCGGTCCGGTGGTGGCGTAAATCTTGGCAAGGCTGCCGAGACCTATGCCGTAGCGCACGTTGACGGGCACTTCAAAGGTGCGGTAGGTCTCAGTTTCTCCGTTGATGTCGAGATAGCGTTCTGTATACTCGATGGCAGCGTCGGCGCCCAGTCCGAGACCGGTGCTGAGGGTGAGCTTGGGACCGATGTACCATCCCGCCCTGTTGGAGGAGTGTACAGCCTGATTGGTCATGTCGGTGCGGTTGCCGCTGAAGTGGAGCTTATTGAAGTTCATGCCTGCGCTGAGGCCAAACTTCAGGCCCTGTGCCTGTGCGCCCATGCCGACGGTGAGGCAGAGGGCGAGCAGGACGATAAGTCTGTGCATGCGTTTCATAAGATGTGTCTGTGAGATTGGTGGAAGGTTTAGAAGGGGAAGAAGAGGGGGATGGTGAGAATGGCCACTATTCCCATGATGAGCTGAAGAGGCACGCCGACCTTCACGTAATCCATGAAGTTGTAATGGCCTGCGTTCATGACCATGGCGTTGGGCGGGGTGCAGATAGGAGTGGCGAAGCAGGCGGACGCTGCTACGGCAGCGGCCATCATGAAGGGCGTGGGCGAAACGCCTAACTGCTCGGCAGCGGCCCAGGCGATGGGTGCCACGAGGATGGCGGTGGCTGAATTGCTGATGAAGGTAGAGAGAACGGAGGTCACCACGTATACCCCGGCAAGGGCGGCAATAGGCCCGTAGACATGGAGGTTCTGTACAAGGGTGGTGGCAATCCATTCAGAGATGCCGGTCTTGGAGAGGGCGGTGCTCATGGGCATCATGGCGGCAATGAGGACGATGCTCTCCCAGCCTATCATCTTGTAAGCGCCGTCGACGCTGCGCACACAGCCGGTGAGCACCATCAAGAGGCCGGCGATAATGACGGAGGCCACGGGCTTGACGCCGATGTAGTCGGCGAAGACCATGCACACCACCATGGCGGCCATGATGAAGGCGGCGAGGGGGGCTTTGTGGTCGAGGGCCACGCTTTCCTCGTCTTTGTTGGGTGAGCCGATGACTATCCACTCGCGGTTCTTCTTGTTCATGCTCTCTATGCCCTTCCAGTAGCCATGCACGAGGAGCATATCGCCCGGCTTGATGACAGACTCGAGCACGTCTTCGAAGATATACTTGCCCGACCGCTTGATGGCCAACACGCTCACGTTGTAACGTTCCTTGAAGTTAGCCTTGCGTAGCGGGCGGTTAATCAGCGCGCTCTCGGGGGAGATGAGCACCTCGGCGAGGCCTATTTCGTAGAAGTCGAGTTTGGCTTTTCCGTCGGTCTCTTCGTCTTCGAAGACGGTGAGGCCGTACTCTGCGGCGAAGGCATCCACCTTGCTGCGCTGGCCGAGCACGTAGAGTGTGTCGCCGGGATGGAAGATGGTGGAGGTGCTGACGGGTTCCTGTATGCTGCTGCTGAAGACGGTGCGATTGGCGCGGCGCACCTCGAGTATGTTGACACCGTAGTGGCGCCGCACGTCAAGCTCGCCCACCGTACGTCCGGCGATGAGGGACGTCTTTCCCGACGGGGCCTGAAGGCGGAAGACGAAGTTGTCGATATGGTACTCGTGAAGGAGGGAGGCTATGTCTTCGGCGGCGCCCTCGTCAATGGTGTCTTTGCCCTTCTTGCTCATGAAGATACGGCAGAGGGGATAGAGCAGCAAGAGGCCCACGCTGAGGCAGATGATGCCGATGGGCAGGAAGTCGAAGAAGGCAAAGCCGTCACGGCCGTTGTCGCGGAGGTAGCCGTCGACGATGAGGTTGGGGGGCGTGCCTATCAGGGTCAGGATGCCACCCATGGAACTGGCGAAGGCAAGTGGCATCATCAGCTTTGCAGGACTGATGCCGGCGGTCTTGGCCATGGCCAAAATGATGGGGAGCAGCAGGGCCACGGTGCCGGTGTTGCTCACGAAGGCGGCCACCACGGCGGTGACGAGCATGACGAGGAAGAACAGCTTCACCTCATTCGTGCCGGCCAGCTTCAAGAGGCGGCCGCTGATAATCTTGGCCAGACCGGTCTGGAACACTGCGCCGCCCACGACGAAGAGGCCGATCATCATGACCACGGCCGAATTCGAAAAGCCGGCCAGCGCCTCGGAGGGGGTAAGCACGTTGGTCACGAGCAGAAGGGCAAGCGACGAGAGGGCGACAATGTCTGAACGCACCTTATCGGCGATGAAGGCCACGATGGTAAGGCCGAAAATGACGAGCACGGTGACCACCTGCCCTTCGGGCGAGGCCAAATAATCGAACATCTGCGTCCAGAGTCCGCCGAGCTGTGAGAGCAGTAGCGATGTCATGGAGTGCATCTCTTTAAAGTAGATTTGATGGGGTTGGGGTTATGTGTGTGAAATGTATATGCGCGTTGGTTTCGCGGCCGCGCCATGAAACGACAGCAGCCAGGCGTGGAGAAGTATAGGCCAGGCGTGAAGGATTAACTGCCCGGCGTGAAGGCTTAACTGCCAGGCGTGAAGGCTTAACTGCCAGGCGTGAAGGCGTAGCTGCCAGGCATGAAGGATTAACTGCCAGGCGTGAAGGATTAACTGCCCGGCGTGAAGGCTTAACTGCCAGGCGTGAAGGGTTGTCGCCGCGCCATGCCGCCGAGTCTTAGCCCACAGAGCCTTCGAGCGAGACGCTGAGCAGCTTGGTGGCCTCTACGGCAAATTCCATGGGCAGCTTGTTGATGACCTCGCGGGCGTATCCTCCCACTATGAGGCCCACGGCGTCTTCGGTCGGGATGCCTCGCTGGTTGCAGTAGAGCAGCTGGTCCTCCGAAATCTTAGAGGTGGTGGCTTCGTGTTCTACGGTGGAGTTGTTGTTGGCCACGTCGAGGTAGGGGAAGGTATGTGCCCCGCACTTGTCGCCCAGCAGCAGCGAGTCGCACGACGAGTAGTTGCGTGCCCCGTCGGCCTTGGCGCCTATTCTGACAAGGCCTCGGTAGGAGTTCTGGCTATGCCCGGCCGAGATGCCCTTGGAGATGATGGTGCTGCGGGTATGCGGGGCGAGGTGTATCATCTTTGTGCCTGTGTCTGCCTCCTGATAATTGTTGGTCACGGCCACGCTGTAAAATTCTGCCTGCGACCCCTCGCCCATGAGCACGCACGAGGGATATTTCCAGGTGATGGCGCTGCCTGTCTCCACCTGTGTCCATGAGAGCTTGGCGTTCCGGCCTCGCAGCTGGCCGCGTTTGGTCACGAGGTTGTATACTCCGCCGCGGCCTTCCTTGTCGCCCGGATACCAGTTCTGCACGGTAGAATATTTGACCTCGGCGTCGGTGTTGACCACAATCTCTACGATGGCCGCGTGGAGCTGGTTCTCGTCGCGCATGGGGGCTGTACATCCTTCGAGGTAGCTCACGTAGCCGCCGTCGTCGCATACGATGAGGGTGCGCTCGAACTGGCCGGTGTTGCGGGCGTTGATGCGGAAGTACGTCGACAGTTCCATGGGGCAGCGCACGCCTTTGGGTATGTAGACGAAGCTTCCGTCGCTGAAGACGGCCGAGTTGAGGGCGGCGAAGAAGTTGTCACGGTAGCTGACCACCGTGCCGAGATATTTCTTGACCAGCTCGGGGTTTTCTCTCACCGCTTCGCTGATGGAGCAGAAGATGATGCCTTTTTCCTGGAGCTTTTCCTTGAAGGTGGTCTTCACGCTGACGGAGTCCATGACGGCGTCCACGGCCACGCCGGCCAGCTGCATTCGCTCTTCGAGGGGGATGCCCAGTTTGTCGAAGGTTTTGAGCAGCTCGGGGTCTATTTCCTTTTTCCCTTCGTCGCGTTGTTTCTTCGTGGGGTCGGCGTAGTAGGAGATGGCCTGATAGTCTAAGGGCGGCAGGTTGACGTGCGCCCAGTCCGGGGTCTCCATGGTGAGCCAGTGGCGATAGGCTCTCAGACGGAAGTCAAGCATCCAGTCGGGCTCTTCCTTCTTGGCGGAAATCAGGCGAATGATGTCCTCGTTGAGGCCACGCTCTATGATCTCGGTATGTACGTCGGTGGTGAAACCGTACTCGTATTGTTTTTCGGCAAACTGCCTTGCTATGTCGTTGTCGGCCATGGTGATAAAGTGTGAGGGGGGGGATGGAGGTAAGGGTGGGGCAATCCGCTATGTCCGAATGTGCATTCCGCTACGTCTGCCTGCCATTGCGCTGCGCCGGCATGTGCATTCCGTTGCGCCTCAGCTGCAGGCGCGCCGCCCTGCTGCGGTCATTGTTTCTTGCTCACGTCCACCCAGATGGTGTCGCCTGCTTCTTCATCATCAGAGGCTTCCATGGCGCCTCCCGCGGCAGGCTCTTCGTCGAAGAAGGCCCCTACCACGGCGCTGACGGGGCGGTAGAGCTTCGACTCGGCGGTGCGTTCTTCGTTCATGATGCCGAGGGCGGTCATGGCGTTGAACACGCAGCTCAGCAGCAGCAGAAACTTAGCCACGCTGACACCGGCTCCCAGCAGGCTGTTGGGCAGGCCGAGCTTCATGCCCTTGAGGGCCTTGGTCAGGAGGTTGGCAGCCAGACCGAGGGAGATGGGCACGATGATCCATAGCAGCAGGAAGGCCACTATGCTGGTAAACATGTTGGTCTCACTGCCGTTGACGGCCAGGTATGAGCCCAGGGTGGAATAGAAGGTGGCGGCGATGAAGAGGCCCACGACGAAGCCGGTCGTGGAGATGAGCTCTTTAAGCAAGCCGGCGCGCCATCCGCTGAAGATGGCCCACGCTAAAAGTATGACGATGAAGAGGTCTAACATGGGGTAAATGTATCGTGTGGAGGTCTTAGTGCATGAGCAGGGGGAGCATATACTTGGCCAGAAGATAGCCGCCGCCGAGCAGCCAGACGAAGAGCAGGGCTGCCAGCACGAAGGGCTTGGCGCCGGCCTGCTTAAACTTGTCGATGCTGGTCTCCGCGCCGAGGGCGGTCATGGCCATGGTCAGCAGGAAGGTGTCGCAGTATTCGATGGCGCCGTTGAGGGGGATATCCTTCACCGTAGGTGCTTCGGTGAGATACTGCAACAGGGTGTTGAAGCCTATGACTATCAGGAAGAAGAAGGCAAACCAGGGTATGGTGACGGGGCGCTTGCCGCGGGCCTCGTCGCGGTTGCCTTTGCTGCCGAGGCGGGCCAGCACGTAACCCATGACGAGCAGCACGGGGGCCAGCAGCATGACGCGTATCATCTTGGTGATGGTCGCCGTGCCGGCTATGCCGAGCAGGTCGGAGGGGTCCATGGCGTTGCCGGCGCCTGCCACGTGGGCCACTTCGTGCAGGGTGCCGCCCGTGTAGATGGCCACCTGTGTATGGGTCATGTCGAGCAGGCCGGCGCGGAAAAGGGCCGGATAGAGAAACATGGCGATGGTGCCGAAGATGACGACGGTGCTCACGGCGATGGCGGTCTTGTGGCCCTCGCAGCGCACCACGGGTTCGGCACCGAGCACGGCCGCTGCGCCGCAGATGGCACTACCGGTCGAGGTCATGAGGGCTGTGTCGCGGTCTATCTTGAGGGCGCGGCCCAACAGGCAGCCTATCAGCAGCGTACCGCCCACGATGATCAGGTCGTAGACTATGGCGGGCAGGCCCACTTCGGCCACTTGGGCCAGCGTCAGGCGGAAGCCGTAGAGCACGATGCCCGTGCGCAGCACTTGCTTGGTGCAGAACTTGATGCCGGGCACCCATGTCTCGGGCAGCTGGTTACGCAGGCTGTTGGCGTAGAGCATGCCGAGGATGATGCCCACGATGAGGGGACTCAGCGAGAGGCTTTTGACAAAGGGTATCTCGGCCAGGTAGAAAGCGGCGAACGAGAAGAGGGCGATGAGGAGTATGCCGTGGGCGGTATGGGCTCTGTGACCTTTCTGAAACATGGCTTGTGGCAAGCTATAAGTAGTGGTGGATAATTGGGCCGCGGGCGTTTCGGGGCGCTCTGAGCCTTGGCGGCCTACGTCTGCAGGGGCGCGGCTGCCCGGCCTCGCAGGACGGTATCTGACAAAACGCGCGCAAAGATATAATAAATATATGATTTACACCGCCGTGTGGGGCGGCATATTCCACACGCTGCTCCCCGGGGTGCACTTCTACTTAGGCGGCCCGGGGCCGATGTCGGGGCGCGGGCGAGGCGCACAAAGAGTAACCGCCGGTGCGTCTAACGTAGCGCACCGGCGGTGGAATAGTGTTTTTAGGCTTAGGTGGTATATCTTCTTGCGTGGCGGCCGCGGCTTCCACATAGCTGTCTATACCTCGCGAAGGGCTTCGGAGCAGGCAAAACAGCCATGAGGAAGGGCGGATGGCGACCAGCCCGGTCGCCTTCGTTCTGATGCAAAGGTAGGGCCTACAGACGCAGCTTGCCAAGGGGTGAAGCAATTATTTTCGGGGGTGACGGAAGATTTTGACGGATTGCCACAAAATTGCTTGATTGGGAGAAAAATCTTCGGTGAATATGGGCTATTTTGCCTGTTGCACGCGGCGGATGCGGCTCTCTTTCGGGGTCGAAGGGCGACTAATGGCGAGATGCTCCCGCACCGCCGTGGGCCTTCGGCATTGGTGTACGGCGGCGGGATATATGCCTCTCGGCAGTGCTCCGTGCGGCCATGCGTCAGCGTCGACGTCAGCGGGGGCATGGCCCGCGCTGCTGCAGTGCGGGGGAGTGCTTGTGATTTTCCCTACATGTACATCCAGGAAAAACTACATGTACATCTAGAAAAAACTACATGTACATCTAAGAAAAACTACATGTACATCTAAGTATTCCCACATATATATGAAGCGAGGCTGCACCGTCAGTCAGAGCGTACGGCATAGCCTTGTTTATTCGATGAAAAGGGGGGAAATATGCTCTTTGTGCCTTCACTTGGCTCGTCTAAGGCGACGACTTGTACCTCTGAGGCTATGGGTGAGGCCTGCGCGGCCTCAGTGGGTCTGACGGTAGTACTTCTTGGGCGTGACGTCCATGGTGCGCACAAACTGGCGGTGGAAGGTGCTGTCTGAGCCGAAGCCGCAAGCTTGGGCCACCTCGCCCATGGTCAGCCGGTTGTCGCGGTCCATGCGCTCAATGAGGCGGCAGGCGTATTCCACCCTCAGCTCGTTGATGTAGTCATAGAAGGAGGTGTTTATCCGGTTGTTCAGATAGTCGGAGAGGTAGGTCTTGTTGGTGCCGACGGCCTGAGCCACTTCGAAGATGCTGAGATTGGTTCTGAGATAGAGCTTCTCCTGCATCATGCAGCGTGCCAGCCCCTTCTCTATCAGTTCGTAGCGGGCGGCCAGCATGTCGGGCTCTCCGCCGTCGGCAGCGGCCGCAGGACCGGGAGCGGCCTCGTTGGCAGCGAGGGGGGCAGCCTCGGCCCGGGCAAAGGCGCGCAGGGGCGCGAGGTGGCGGCTGCTCTTGTACATAAAGGTCCACATGAGCATGAGCACTACGTCGTAGACGGCCTCGCCCGTCCACGTGGTGTCGTAGAAGGCAAACGAGTAGAGCAGCTGCTCAACGAAGAAGATGAGGCAGCATATCAGCACCCACGTCACATCGACGCCTTGCGAGTAAGAGAGGTGCTGCTTGATGTAACGACGGCGCATGATGACACCCGCCGCCACACCGAGGCTGACACCCACGTTCAGGACCTGCGCCGCGATGTAGCCCACGCGGCGGGCAGTGTCGATGCCGATGACGGCACTCAGCGGCAGCAACAACAGCTGGAGCAGAAAGACGCAAAGTATGGCCCGGGCATAATTGCGGCCGGGGAAGACAGCCTCTAAGAAGAAGACCATGACCACCGAAATGGTGGCAAGGTCGACAATCTGCACCGCCGCATTGACCATCCCCATGTCCTTGACCACGGGAACGACGAAGACCAGGTCTTTGAAGACGGCTAAGGTGGCGGCCAGCGTGGCGTAGTAGAGCCAGCGGTGGGTAGAGTCGGCGTGCCTCTCCCTTCTCAGCCTGAAACAGAGGATGAGAAAAAAGCAGCTCATGAAGCCTCTGACGTAGTGGGCGCATGCTTCAGAGAGAAGGTCGTAGAAGGTGGGTGTCATGGTCGTGGAGTGAGAGCCACCGCTGCCCCGCAGGCAGGGAGGTATGTGCAAATATAACAAAAGGCTTTCTGCTGACAAGCAACGGCCACACTCTTTCTCCGCGCAAGGGCCGTGGAGGCGGGCCGGAGCATGGCGGCAGCCCCACCCTACCCTCTCCCCCTCGCCACAAAGGACGACGTCACCGGCCACAGTAGCGGAGCCTATTATATATATAGGTATGCCTCGGCCGGAGAGGCTGCGCCATGCGGCCACGACGGGCTGCCATCTTCCCGACGGCGGCGGCGCACGAAGCCGGAGGCGCGAGCGGGCGACCTGCACCTTTCGTGCGCAAAAACCGAGGGCGCGGCGCGGCAGTTACAAGGGCGAGTAGTAACTTTGCGCCTCACAGAAAGCATTCGTTGACGCTATGAAAATCTTGCATACTGCCGACTGGCACTTGGGCAATACCTTCCACGGCCACGACCGTACGGCCGAACATCGTCACTTCCTGGCCTGGCTGCTCGCCACGCTGAGGGAGCGGCGGCCCGACGCACTCATCGTGGCCGGCGACGTGTTTGACACGACCAACCCCTCGGCCCGCTCCGAGAGCCTGCTCTACGACTTCCTGCTCGAAGCCACCGAGGCTGTGCCCGGTCTACAAATAGTCATCCTGGCCGGCAACCACGACTCGGCCGGACGCCTTGAAGCCCCGGCAGCCCTGCTCAAGACCCACAACGTCTACGTCAGAGGCCACATCCACCATACCGCCGAGGCCGGTGTGCCCGACTACGACTACCACATCCTGCCCCTCGCCACCCTCGCAGGCGGGGAGGCCGTCTGCGTATGCTTCGCCCTGCCCTTCCTGCGCAGCTCCGACTACCCCGCCGGCATGAACGGCGAGCAGGCACTCAGCCACTACTTCACCGCGCTCCACAAACAGCTGCGCCGGTCGGAATTCAAGGGGCTGCCCGTGGTGGCAGCGTCCCACTTCTACGCCACAGGCGCCGAGATATGCGAGTACGACCACTCGGAACGCGTCGTCGTGGGCGGCCAGGAGAGTGTCAGCGTCGGCGTAGTGGGCCGCGACGTCAGCTACACCGCCCTCGGCCACATACACAAGCCCCAGGCCGTGGGCAAAGGCAGCCCGGCCTTCTACGCAGGCAGCCCCCTGCCCCTGTCGTTCGGCGAACTGAATTACGACCACGGCGTGCAGTGGGTCGAGATAGACGAAGAGGGACAGGCCCACGTATCGCGCCTCTCCTACTCCCCCTTGCGCCGCCTGCTGCGACTGCCCGAACATGGCAGCGCCACCATCCACGAAATACTCGACCTCGTGGCACGGCTGCCGCAACGCAAGGGCGAGACCTGCTCCGACGCCGCCCCCTACCTCGAGCTGTGTGTGAGAGAACAGCAGCCCGAGCCCACGCTCGTCAACGACCTGCTCCGCGCCCTGGCCGACCGCGACGTTCACTTCTGCCGCGTCATGCGCGACCTGCCCGACGCACGACGCAAAGCCGGCGAGCCGGAGACACGGCCCGACGTGGCCACCCTTACCCCCCTGGCCCTGGCCGAAGAAGTGTTCAGCCTACGCTACGGCTCACCCCTGCCCCCCGCCCTCAAAGAGCGCTTCATGGAAGCCGCACGCAGAGTGGCCGAAGACGATACCACACACCGCGCCTAAAACAGCCCACGCCATGCACATCGAACGCATCACCATACACAATCTCACAGCCATAGAAGGAAAGCAAGTCATTGACTTCAACGAAGAACCGCTTCGCTCGGCCGGGCTCTTCGCCATCACCGGGGCCACAGGGACAGGCAAGTCGACCATACTCGACGCCATCTGCCTGGCCCTCTATAACAAGGCGCCACGCTTCGAAGGCACCGAGCGCGTGGCCGTAGACACCACCGCCACCGCCGACGCCGCCCAGCTCCCACAGGTGCAGGCCGGCAACGTGGCCAACCTGCTGCGCCGCGGATGTCGCGAGGGCGGAGCCGCCGTGGTATTCGCCAACGAGCGCGGCGAACGCTACGAAGCCACGTGGAGCATAAGGGTGTCGGCCGCGGGAAAGTTTGCCTCGCCCAAACGCAGCCTCGAAATGCTCACCCCGCGCCGTGAGACGTACGACCGAAGCGACATCAACGACACCATAGAGCAGGCCGTCGGCCTCAACTACGACCAGTTTACCCGTACAGTCATCCTCGCTCAAAACAGCTTCGCCAACTTTCTGCGCGCCAAGCAGGCAGACAAGGCCATCCTGCTCGAGAAACTCACGGGAACCGAGGTCTACGGCGCCATCAGCAGCGAAATCTATCGCTCCATGCTTCAGGCCGAAGCCGACACCCGCGACATCGAAAGCGAAATACGCGGCATACTCCACGACCGCCTTGAACCCGACGAGCTCAAGGCTCTGGAGGAAAAGCTCACCCTGCTCACCTCACAGCGAACTACCGACCAGGAACGCGAAGACCTGCTACGCAAACAGCAACAGTGGGTCGAAAGCTATACAGAGGCCCTCGACAACGTGGCCAACCACGAACGCCGCTTCGCCGCCGCCACCAAAGCCTGCATGGCACAGCAGGCTGACCGACAGAAACTCGACCGCTACGACTCGGTGCTGCCCATGCAAAACCTCTACCACGAGATGATCATGCGCAAGGCCGACACCGACAACATCAAGCAACAGGAACAGGAGGCCGGCCTTCAGCTGCGTCAGGCCAACGCACAGCTCCATAAGCTGCAAGCACAGCTCGAAGTGCTCAGAGAGCGCACCACCGAGGCCGAGCAGCACCAGCAACAACGACAAACCATCATCGACCGCGGCCATATACTCACCGGAGAAATCACTACCTCCGAAAAACAACTCAGACGCTACGAACAACAGCTCACAGCCACCGGCAAAAACCTGCTCGACCGCCAAGCCGCCCTCAGAAGCCGCGAAGAACAACTCAGCGACGTGCTCAAAAAGAAGGAGACCCTCGGCCTGCACAAGCAGTCGCTCAGCGTGCACCGCCTCATGTTCGAAAAATTCGATCTCATCAAGGACAAACTGGCCATGCTGCTCACAGAGTCGACGCGCAACTCCGACAGCCACCTCAAGCAGGTGGCACTCCAGCAGCGGCGCACCGACCTCAAAAGGCGAATAGAGCAAAACGAAAAGCAACGCCACGACTACGAGGCTAAACTATCGACCCTTAAAAGCGAACTGCTCATACACCGCCAGAGCAACAGCGGACAAAACTCCGAAAACCTCCAGCAACGCGCCGCCAACAGCCAAAACAAACTCGACGCCCTCAAACGAGCCGCCGTGCTATGGCAACACATCAGCGAAGGCTATGCCGCCATCGCAGCCATACGCGCCGACCTGCAACGAAACGAGGGAGAACTGGCCCGAAAGCGCAACGACGAACAGCGCATGCAGGCCGTCTTCGAGGTAACCCACGAAGCCTACGAGAGAGCCCGCACAGCCTACACCTTCAGCAGCTCCGACAACATCGTCCGCCTCAGACAGAGCCTCAAAGAGGGCACACCATGCCCCGTATGCGGCGGCACACACCACCCCTACCACACAGAGACTGAGCAACACCTCGGAGAACTCATCAGCAACCTCTCCAAAGACTACGAAAAGGTCAGCCTGCAACTCGAAAAGCAGCGCACAGACCTCGCCACCCTCCGGGAAGACATCGCAGCCGACGTAGCACGCATCCAGAGCGGCAAAGCCGAACTGCAACGCATCACAGCCAGACAGGAGGCCGACGTCGAAGAGTGGAAAACCTGCGCCAACCTCGACCCATCCCTCGCAGACTGCTCGCCCATGGTCAGCAGCGACACGCGACGCACCACCATCGAACTGCTCATAGCCGGCATCACCCGCGAAGCCGTACTCGCTCGACAGGAACTCGAGACTTATAACTTCCACCAAGGGCACATCAACCGCCTCAATGAGGCCATCGCCGACCTCGACGACGTCATGGACCGCAACCACCAGGCCCTGAGCAAGCTGCGCACCGAAGACCAAATAGCCGAAGCAGCCCTCACCGAACTGGCATCCATCATCAGCGTCAGCGACCGCTCCTGCTCGCAGCTCTACACCGACCTCGACGAAATGGTAACCCTCTCCGGATGGTACACGCTATGGCGCAACAACGCTGACACCCTCCGCCTCAGGCTCACAGCCCTCCACGACGACTGGAACCGTACATGCAGCACCCTCGACGAGGCCGAACGCTCCGAGACCTTACTGCGCGAGGAAATCAAAAACGCCACCCAGAGCCTCGCAGAAGCACAACAACACCTCGCCGACTGCCGCGAGGCACGCAACGCCGCACAAGACGAGCTCAAGCGAAAGCAGGAAGAACTGACACGCCTCTTTGGCACCACCACGCCCAAGGAGGAAGCCGAACAGCTACAGCAGGCAGTGCGCTCGGCACGCCTCGCACAGCAGGAGGCACAGCAGGAAGCCGAAGCCGAGGGCCGTTCCATCCATCAGATAATGGGCGTCATCGACAACCTCGCCGCATCGCGCACCGACGCCCAGCAACGGCTGCGCGACTGCCGCCAGCAGCTCGACCTCCTCGTGCTGCGCTACAACGCCGAACATGCACCCATCAGCATGACCGAACTGACCGAGCTCTTCACCGATACACGCGACTGGAAGGCCCTGCGGCTCAAGCTGCGCGGGCTTGAGGAGCAACGACTGCTCACAGAGAACCGTCTCGACCAGGCACGTCAGCAGCTGCTCGCCCTGCGGGCCAACCCCGACCGCCCCTTTGACACCGGCCTCACCAAAGCCGACGACGACTTCGTCCGGCAGTGCAGCGACCTCCAACAGCAGCTCACCGAAACCACTGCGCGGCTCCAGGCCCTCGACGAGCAGCTCGCCGCCCTGCGCACTAAGCTCACTCTCCACCACACCTGCACCAAGCGCGCCGAGGGCCTGCAAGCCAGACTCGACGAAGCCTCCCGCAACGCCGCCGAGTGGCGCCGCCTCAACGAGCTATACGGCAGCGCCGACGGCAAGCGCTTCCGCACCATGGCCCAGAGCTACACCTTCAGCACCTTGGTGGCTCACGCTAACCGCCACCTATCCACCCTCTCGCCACGCTATGCACTCTACAACAGGCCCGGCACGCTCACCCTCGAAGTCATCGACCACTACCTCTTCGACACACACCGCTACGTGCCCTCGCTCTCGGGCGGAGAGACGTTCGTCGTCAGTCTCGCCCTCGCCTTAGGCCTCGCCACGCTCTCGTCGGGCACTTTCCACATCGGCGCCCTCTTCATCGACGAGGGCTTCGGCAATCTCGACAACGAGTCGTTAGACCTCGTCATGGCTACCCTCTCTGCCCTCGAGACCATGCAGGGCCGCAAAGTCGGCGTCATCAGCCACACCGAGCAGATACGCCGCCAAATCTCGCCCCGCATACACCTGCGCCGCAAGCTCGGCGGCACGGGAAGCTCGCTCATAGAAATACGCTGAGCCCCACCCCTTCCGCTCAAGCCGAATGCCCTTCCGCTACCGACGACCAACCTTCCGCTCAAGCCGACTGCCCTTCCACTACCGACGACCAACCTTCCGCTCACCCCGCGCCCCTTTGCCCCACGCCCGCCAGGCAGCCCGGGCATCGCCGCGCCGCCTCAACCACACTTTTTTAACTATGCGCGTCGCCGTATATGCAGAATGTTTGTATTTTTGCCGCGTTATACGGCCTCGCCCGAACACTTTGCTACCAGCGGGCCGCCTGTTCGCCACCACGGCATAGTCATCCACCCTTACACCCACTCATGATGAAACGCTTTCTACTCACTTCCCTTCTCTCCGCCGCCCTCTCGCTGACTGCCACGGCCGTTCCGGTCTATCCCCTCACCAAGACCGTGAAGCAGCCCGACGGCACAGAGCTCACCGTCAAGATGCGCGGCGACGAGTTCTTCCACTTCTACGAAACCCTCGACGGCATTCCCGTCGTGCGTAACGCCGCCGGCGCTTACGTCTATGCACGGCGCGAGGCCAACGCCCTTACGGCCACCGACCGCCTCGCCCACACCGCCGACCTCCGCAATGCCGACGAGCAGAGCTTCGTCAGCCTACGGACAGCCTCACGCACCGACCTCAACGAGCTCGGAAAAGCCGCACGCGCCACCAAGATGGCTCCCCTCACTGCCGACCGCAACGCAGGCATCAAGGTAAAGGCCATCGGCGACCAGCCCGCCGGCGGATGGAAAGGCCAGAAGAAGGGCCTCGTCATCCTCGTCAATTTCACTGACGTCAAGTTCCGTCCCGACCACACGCCGGAGGTTATGAACAACATGTTCAACCAGGAAGGCTTCAACTTCGAAGGGGCCACGGGCAGCGTCAGAGATTACTTCAAGGCCCAGTCGTACGGCCAGTTCGACGTGGAGTTTGACGTAGTAGGCCCCGTGACCGTCAGCAACACCATGGCCTACTACGGCGCCAACGACGGCAGCGCCGGCAACGATGTCCACGCCTCTGACATGGTCAAGGAGGCTGCCAGGCTGGCCGACGACATAGTCAACTACAAAGACTACGACTGGGACGGCGACGGCGAGGTGGAGAACTTCTACGTGCTCTATGCCGGCGAGGGAGAAGCCTATACGGGCTCCGATCCCAACACCATATGGCCGCACGCCTACTACCTACGTTACGGCACAGGCTCAGTCTTGCGCGCCGACGGAGTGACCGTCAACCGCTACGCCTGCGGCAATGAGCTGCACACCAACACCACCAAACTCGGGGGCATAGGCACCCCCACCCACGAGTTCAGCCACTGCCTCTTCCTGCCCGACTTCTACGACATCGACTACAGCGGCGGAGTCGGCACCGGATTCTGGGACGTCATGGACTCAGGCTGCCACCTCAACAACTCAAAGAGCCCCTGCGGTTACACAGCCTACGAACGCTCCTTCTGCGGCTGGCTCGAGCTACGCGAGCTCGACGAAGGAAAAACCATCACGCAGATGAAGCCCCTCACCCAGGAGCCCGAGGCTTACGTCGTCTATAATCAGGCCAACCGCAACGAGTACTACATACTCGAAAACCGTCAGCAGGAAGGCACCGACGCACAGCTCTACGGCCACGGCCTGCTCGTCTTCCACATAGACTACAACCGCAGCGCCTGGATTAACAACGGGCCCAACGACGACCCCTCCCACCAACGCTGCACCGTGGTGGCTGCCGACGGCAACTCTGCCGCCTCCACCATGTCCGGCGTCAAGGGCGACCCCTTCCCCGGTAGTAGAAACGTGACCGCACTCACCGATTACACCAGCCCCGCCGCCACCCTCTACAACGCTAACTCCGACGGCACCAAGTTCCTCCATCGTCCCATCGAGCAAATCTCTGAAGTCGACGGCCTCATCTCCTTCGTCTTCAACGGCGGAGCCAAAGACCCCGCACCCGAAATTGACGGCGCACCCGCACAGCGCGTCACCTCCACCGCCTTCCGCGCCGCCTGGAAACCCGTCGAAGGCGCCCTCACCTACACCGTAGAGTCGAAGCTTGCCATGTCGACATCAGGCTTAGCCCCCGACATGCTCACCGACTTCTCCGCGCTGGCCGACGGACTGACCGCCGACGGCACCACCAGCATAGCCTCGTCGCTCGACTCCTACCTCAGCGTGCCGGGATGGACCGGCTACAACCTCTTCAAGGGCCTCAAGGGCCTCAAGGTAGGCAAGAGCGGATCCACAGGCTACGCCATCAGCCCCACCATGCAAGCCCCCGAGACAGGAACCGTCACCGTCTACATCCTGGCCCACCCCGAAGTGGGAGCTACCAAGACATTGAAAATCTACATCACCAACGCCGGCGGCGTAAGCATAGCCCCCACCCAGACCATCGTCATGAATGGCACTCCCCAGGTGGTCAACTTCGAAGGCATAGGCGTGCCCTACATGCTGAAGTTCCTGCCCGCAGCCCGCGGCTATCTCGAGAAAGTGGCCGTCTACAACGGCACCTACACCCTCGACGAAGTGGGCGACCCCTCGGCCGGAGGCGCCACGGGAGGTATACAGACCGCAGAGGGACTTACGGCCTGCTACCTCGACTTCACCAACCTGGAGAAAAACGCCACCTACCGCTGGCGCGTGCGCGCCGAGAAGGCGGAAGCACCCACCATGTGGAGCGAATGGCAGGAGGTCGTGCTCAGCGACAACGCCGACATCCACGAGCTCACCATAGACAAACTCAGCCCCGAGACCGAAGTGACCGTCTACAGCATAGACGGACGCATGCTGCGCCGCAGTCGCGTAGCCGGCTGGAACGACAACCTGCCCGCCGGCACCTATCTCCTGCAGTCGGCCGAAGGAGTGGCCAAGGCTGTCAACGGACGGAAATAACACTTCACCCCACCCACACACTTACTTCAAGGCGCTGCCTGCGGCTCACCCCGGGCGGCGCCTTGCTGCATCTGCGCCCGCCGGCCGCCCCGACCTCCACAGCCATGCCCCACCGCGGCCCGGGAGAGCATCCATGCACCGCCCAATCTTCCTACATGTACATCCAGGAAAAACTACATGTACATCTAGAAAAAACTACATGTACATCCAGAAAAAACTACATGTACATCTAGGAAAAACTACATGTACATCCAGGAAAAACTACATGTACATCTAAGTTTCGCGGCATATAAGTGTAGCCGAAACGCCGGGCATCACGCAGCCCCGGAGCAGGCCGGACCGCCACCCGCGAAAGCCACAGACCATAACCACAGACCGCCGACGAGAAGGACCGGGCAAAGGCGAAAAGCCGAAAAGTAAAAAAAAGTTTGAGGCACGGCCCGTAAAATCTTCACTATGCTGTAATATTTGCATATCTTTGCCAGATACCAAAACGCTCCTGCGCCCGAGGGCCGGGCCGACGCCCTCCACCCACGCCACGGGCCATGACGCTCCGCCCCGCGCGGTCCCTCACGACACAGTCCATACACATGGGTTCTGCCACACACCATACCCCCACCACGCCCCACGGGCTGACCTCCCGGCTGCTCCTGCTCCTTGTCAGGATAGTCGGCCTCATGCCCTTCCGGCTGCTCTACGCCCTCTCCGACCTGCTCTACCTGCTGGTCTACCGCCTGGCAGGCTATCGGCGCGGCGTGGTGAGGCGCAACCTGACCGAGGCCTTCCCCGAGAAAAGCCTCCGCGAGATTGTGGACATAGAGAGAGGCTTCTACCACTACTTCACCGACATGATGGTAGAGAGCTGCAAGCTGCTCACCATCAGCCACGAAGAGATGATGCGCCGCATGACATTCAGCGGAGTGGACACCGTCAACACCCTGCTGGCCCAGGGCAAAAGCGTAGCCCTCTACCTGGGCCATTACGGCAACTGGGAGTGGATCACCTCCGTCCGCCTCTGGCTCCACAAAGACGCCGTGCCCGCCCAGATATACCACAAACTCAGCAACGAGGCCATGGACCGCACCATGCTCACCCTGCGCGAGCGCATGGGCAGCGTATGCATCGACATGTACCAGACCGTGCGCTACATGGCACAGGCCGCCCGCAGCGGCAAGCCCCACATCATAGGCTTCATAGCCGACCAGTCGCCCAAACGGCGGGAGGCCCGCCACTTCATCCCCTTCCTCCACCACCACACACCCGTGCTGACGGGCACGGAGAAGGCCACCAAACACTTCGACTACGCGGCCTTCTTCGTGGGAGTGCGCCGACTCGGACGCGGCCGCTACACCTGCGAGCTGAGCCCCCTCCACCCCGACCCCAAGACGCTGCCCGACTTCGAACTCACCTCCCTCTACTTCCGGCGATTAGAGCAGCAAATACGCGAATGCCCCGAGCTCTACCTCTGGACCCACAAACGCTTCAGATATGCCACCAAGCTGCCCTGACGCCCCAACCAGCCATTGTCACCCCCATCCTAATACCTGACAAACATGGACATCGATTTTGTAATCACCTGGGTCGACATGAACGACCCGCAGTGGCAAGCCCAGTTCGCCCGCTACTCGCAACAGAAGCAGGAGACCAAGAACGGCGTGAGCAAAGCCCGCTTCAGAGACTACGGCTTCTTCAGATACTGGTGGCGCGGCGTGGAGGAATTTGCCCCATGGGTCAGAAAAATTCACCTCGTCACAAGCGGACAGAAGCCCGAGTGGCTTAACACGGACAACCCCAAGATACACCTCGTAGACCATAAAGACTTCATCCCGGCCGAGTTCCTGCCCACTTACAACTCCGTGGTCATCGAGCGATACATGCACAAGATACCGGGACTGAGCGACCACTTCGTCTACTTCAACGACGACTTCTACCTGACCAACAAGGTGGAGCCGGAACGCTTCTTCCGTAACGGCCTGCCGTGCGACATCGCCGTGTTCGACTATAACCCCTCGTGGTCGCAGTGGTACACGCGCATCAAAAACAACATCCGCCTCATCAACCGCCACTTCGACAAGCGCGAAGTCATGGCCCGCGACCGCGACAAGTGGTTTCACCCCTCCTACGGCCTCAAAGCCCGCTGGAACTACCTGCTGAAATTCTACCCGAAGTTCATCACCCTGCGCACCCCCCACAACGCCCAGCCCTACCTAAAGCGCACGTTCGAGGAAGTGTGGAGCGCAGCAGGCCGCGAACTGACGGAGACCTCCGTCAACCGCTTCCGCGCCCTCAACGACTATACCCCCGAACTCTTCCGTGCCTGGCAGATATGCCGGGGCTGCTTCGAGCCCTACAATACCTACTGCGACACCAAGATGTTCCCCCTCATGATACGCTCCGGGCAGGCCGTCAAAGCCATCCGCCGCCAGACGTACACCCTGATATGCCTCAACGACAACGTCCACATACGTCACTACGACCGCGTGATGGGTGAGCTGGACCACGCCTTCCAAGAGATACTCCCCCGGAAGTCGTCCTTCGAAAAGTAGCCATGAAGAAAGTCTATGCCGAAATACTCGCAGGCCTCATTCCCTGCAAGATGGCCCGCAACCGCTGGCGCGGCATCCTGCGCTACGGCCTTCTCAATGCCCTCAGGCTACGCAGAGACCTGCGCCGCGACCACCCCGCACCCCGCCACTACCTCGCAGTGTGCGCCATAGCCAAGGACGAAGGACCTTACTTCAAGGAATGGATAGACTGGCACGTCGGACAGGGCGTGGAGAAGTTCTACGTCTACGACAACGGCAGCACCGACTCCACCCGCAGCATCCTCGCCCCCTACATCGACGCAGGCATCGTTGACTACAAACCCTTCCCCGGCCACCGCATGCAGCTGGCCGCCTACGACGACTGCCTCAGCCACCACCGCTATGAGGCCCGCTGGATCGCCTTTATCGACATCGACGAGTTTATAGTGCCCCTCAAACACCACAACCTGCCCGCCCTCCTCCAAGAGCTGGAAGACTACCCCGCCGTCGAGCTCAACTGGCTCGTCTACGGAAGCAGCGGCCGGCAAACACGCTCCGAAGGCACCGTGATGCAACGCTTCAAACGCCACGCCCTGCCCCAACACCCCGTCAACCGTCACGTCAAGAGCATAGTCAATCCGCGACGCGTCTACAATATGATAGGCTGCCACGAAGCCGCACGCATCAACGGCTACGCCGTCGACCCGGCCGGACGGCCCGTACGCCGCCACTTCCGCGACCGCGAACCGCAGCTCGACATCGCACGCATCAACCACTACGCCGTCAAGTCGCTCGAAGAATTTGCCGAGAAACAAGCCCGCGGCCGGGCCAGCGGCACCGTGCGTAGCCTCAGCCTCGACTACTTCCATTACTACGACCTCAACGACGTGGCCGAGGAGTAGGAGAAAGCTTTCAGAAAACACCACGACGCAGCTGAGGAACAGCAAAAGCCGCTCGGCAACCGCCACGACGCGACCGAGGAACAGCAAAAGCCGCTCGGCAACCGCCACAACGCGACCGAGAAACAGCAAAAGCCGCTCCGTCATCCACACCCGCCACCGACCAACGCCTAAAACCATGGCCCAAACCCCTCCCACCAAGCCAGAAGTGGTCGTATCCATGACCTCGTTTCCCCAGGCCATTGCCTACGCCATGCGGGCCGTGCAGTCGCTTCTCAGCGGTACAGTGCTGCCCGACAAGCTGGTACTCTACCTCACCTTCGCCCAGTTTGGCGAAAAGGGCATACCGGCCGAGCTCCGGGCCCTTGCTGCCAGAAATCCCATCTTCGAGGTTAGAAACTTCGACCCCGACATACGCAGCTACCGCAAACTCATCCCGGCGCTTCGCGACTACCCCGAAGCCATCATCGTCACCGTCGACGACGACGTGCACTACCATCCCGACATGCTGCGCGACCTTCTCAGACTCCACGCACGCCATCCCCACGCCGTGCTCGCCCACCGCGCCCGTCGCATCAAGCTCGGAAAGCCCTACCGCAAGTGGAGCAAGTATCGCTGGTACGACTTCCTCTTCCGCCGCATACACCGCAGCTTCGCCAACCTGCAGACAGGCGTGGGCGGAGTGCTCTACCCGCCTCACAGCTTAGACCCGGAGATGATGCAGATAGACCTCTTCACCCGTGCAGCCCCCAGCTGCGACGATATATGGTTCTGGGCCGCCGCCGCAAGCAATGGCTACCCCGTCATACCCGTCCCCTTCGGCCACAACAAGCCTAAAGGAGTCGGCAAGCCCAAGGCCATCTCGCTCAAAACCAACAACTACAAAAGCGGGACCGACCGCAACACCACGGCACTACGCACCATCCTCGCCATGTACCCCGCGCTCGAAAGCCTGCTGCACGGAGACAACAGATAGCCCCTCTGACAAAAGTCCGCAACCCTCGCCAACCACACGCCAAGGCTCGCGGCGCCCCCTCACAATATGACAGAAACAAGTGACATAGACCTCGTCTACCTCTGGGTGGACGGCAACGACCCTCAATGGCGCGCTAAGCGCGACGCCACCATCGGCAAACCCTCCAACACGTCCTTAGACTGCAAGGGAAGGTTCGTCGACAACGACGAGCTCAAGTACAGTCTGCGTTCGATAGACCGCTACGCCCCGTGGATAAGGCGCATCTTCATCGTGACCGACGGACAGAAGCCTGCATGGCTGAACACCGACAACCCACGCGTCCAAATCGTCGACCACACGCAGATAATGCCGCCCGAATGCCTTCCCTGCTTCAACTCCGCCGTCATTGAGCATCACCTCCACCTTATTCCCGGCCTCGCCGAGCGTTTCATCTACGCCAACGACGACATGCTGCTCTACCGGCCTGCCATGCCCGAGACCTTCTTCGCCGCCGACGGCTTCCCCATTGTACGTATGAAGGGACTGAACCTCAAGGACCGCTACATCGCGCTGAAGAAAATAGTCCTCAGACGCCCCAAAGGAACCTACCGAAGGACTGTCATCAAATCGGCGGACATTGTAGAAAAAGCCTTCCACGTCAGATACAACGGCCTACCGCACCACAACATCGACGCCTACCTCAAAAGCACGAACGCCCACTTCCGGGAGTTCTTCAAGAGCGACATCGAGCCCACACTGACGCATCACGGCAGACAGATAGGCGACATACAGCGCACCATCTACGCCTTCGCCGGCCTGGCCACCCATCGAGCCCATCTTGAATACGCCTACAAGCGCACGTCGCTCTATTTCGGCCTCCACGGCATACACCGCCACGGGCTGGAAAGGCTGACAGAGCTGCTTGAAAAGTATCGCCCCACCTTCCTCTGCCTCAACGACACGGAGTGGACCGTCGAAAGCGACCGTGAAATCATCCGCCAATTCTTGGAGACGCAATTCCCCGAGAAGTCGCAGTTTGAAAAGTAGGCGCCGAGCCATCTCCCCCCGCCACGCCCCTTTCGCCGGGCCTGCGGGCCATACGGCGCGCCACCTCCCCTCACTTCGCCACCTCCGCCATCCCTTTCCACTATGCCTGAAATAGACTTGGTCTACCTCTGGGTAGACGGCAACGACCCTCAATGGCGCGCCAAGCGCGACGCCACCATCGGCAAGCCCACTGACAGCGAAGACAACTGCAGGGCAAGGTTCGTCGACAACGACGAGCTCAAGTACAGTCTGCGTTCGATAGACCGCTACGCCCCGTGGATAAGGCGCATCTTCATCGTGACCGACGGACAGAAGCCTGCATGGCTGAACACCGACAACCCACGCGTCCAAATCGTCGACCACACGCAGATAATGCCGCCCGAATGCCTTCCCTGCTTCAACTCCGCCGTCATTGAGCATCACCTCCACCTTATTCCCGGCCTCGCCGAGCGTTTCATCTACGCCAACGACGACATGCTGCTCTACCGGCCTGCCATGCCCGAGACCTTCTTCGCCGCCGACGGCTTCCCCATTGCACGTATGCGCCGCCTGCACTGCCGCAAGCTCTTCGTCTTCTTCAAGGAAAAAGTGATGCGACATCGTCTCAACACCTACGCCAAGACCATAGACTACGCCGCCAGGCTCGTGGAGAAAATGTTCGGCCACTACTACGGCTGCCGCACCCACCACAACATCGACGCCTACCTCCGAAGCAACTACGCCCTCACCCGCCAGCTCTTTGATCCGCAGATAGCGCCCACCCTGCCCCATCACCTGCGCTCGCAGAACGATGTGCAACGCAACATCTACACCTTCACGGCCCTTGCCACGCGCTGCGCCCACCTTCAGTACGTCGACGCCCACACCTCGCTCAACTTCCGCATCGACCACATACACCTCCACCACGAGGGATACCTCAACGAGCTGCTGCGGAAGTACCAACCCACCTTCCTCTGCCTCAACGACACCCAGTTCGGCAACGACGGCGACAGAGAGGCCGTGCGCCGCTTCCTCGAGGAAGAATATCCCGAGAAGTCGCAGTTTGAACGTTAACCCCACACGCAGTGCGTCAGTCCCAACCCTTACATTTCCCCCTCATGGCAGACATCGACCTCGTTTATCTATGGGTCAACGGCAACGACCCTAAGTGGATAGCCAAGCACAACGCCCTCATCGGCCTCCCCTCCGAGGCTGAAGAAAACTGTAAAGGTAGGTACGCCGATAACGACGAGCTCAAATACAGCCTGCGCTCCGTGGCCCGCTACGCCCCGTGGCTCAGGCGCATCTTTATCGTGACCGACGGACAGACGCCCGAGTGGTTAGACACCACCCACCCCAAGATACAGATAGTCGACCACACCGACATCATGCCGGCCCACTGTCTGCCCTGCTTCAACTCCGTCGTCATCGAGCACCACCTGCACCGCATTCCCGGCTTGGCCGAGCGCTTTCTCTACGCCAACGACGACATGTACTTCAACAAGCCGGTGACGCCCCAGACCTTCTACGCCCCGGACGGCCTGCCCATCATGCGCCTCAACCGCCGCCCCTTCAAGAAGACCCTCAACGCCTTGAAGGCACGCCTCGGCAAGCCCCTCAACGCCTACAGGCAGACCATACACAACGCCGCCCTGCTCGTGGAGAAGAAGTTCGGCCATTACTACAACGGCAAGACGCACCACAACATCGACGCCTACCTCAAAAGCCACTACGCCATGACCCGCGCCATCTTCGACGACGACATCAGCGCAACCCTCCACCACCACGTGCGCTCCACCGCCGACATACAGCGCAACCTCTATACGTACACGGCCTTGGCCACCCATTGCTGCCACCTCCGCTATGTGACCCAGCACTTCTCCTTCCGCTTCCACATAGACAATCCCCGTCAGTACGACAAGTTCCGCCGCTTCAACCCCACCCTCTTCTGCATGAACGACTCGCAGTTTGCCACGAACGATGACCGCGAACGCTGCGCCCGCTTCTTGAGCCGCTACTTCCCCGAGAAGTCGCCCTTCGAGAAGTAGGCCGCCCCCTTCCCCGACTATTTCAAGACAAACGATAGCTTCACGACAATGCCCCGACGCGAGGCCGCAAGGCCGGACATCGGGGCATTGTTACGTCAAGAAGCAGGGGGGAGCGGACACGGCACGGAGCCAAAGAGACACGTGACGCCCACGGCCGCTGCCCACTCCTCCTCCCTATTGGTAGAGGGCTGTAGAGAGGTAGCGCTCGCCCGTGTCGGGCAGCAGAACGACGATGGTCTTGCCCTCAAATTCAGGCCGGGCGGCCAGACCGAGGGCGGCATGGAGGGCAGCGCCCGAGCTGATGCCCACGAGCACGCCTTCGTGCTTGGTCAGCAGGCGCGAGGCTGCAAAAGCCTCCTCGTCGGCCACGGCCACTATCTCGTCGACAGCGCCGGCGTCATAGTTCTTAGGCACAAAGCCGGCTCCTATGCCCTGTATCTTATGCGGCCCTGCGGGTTGGCCCTCCAGCACGGCAGAGGTGGCAGGCTCCACCGCCACAATGTGGATGTCGGGCCGGTGGCTCTTCAGGCCACGCCCTACGCCGCTCACCGTGCCGCCCGTGCCCACGCCGGCCACAAAGGCGTCGACGTCGCCGTCTGTATCGCTCCATATCTCCTCGGCGGTGGTGGCAAGATGGGCGGCAGGGTTGGCGGGATTGTCAAACTGCTGTGGAATGAAGGCGCCGGGTGTGGCCTCTTTGAGCAGCTCGGCCTTGGCTATGGCGCCCTTCATGCCCTCGCTTCCCGGGGTGAGCACGAGTTCGGCGCCGAGGGCCTTCAGCAGGTTGCGGCGCTCCACGCTCATGGTCTCGGGCATGGTCAGTATGATGCGGTATCCCTTGACTGCAGCCACCCAGGCCAGGCCGATGCCCGTATTGCCGCTGGTGGGCTCAATGATGACGCCGTCGGCGGTGAGCTGCCCGCTGCGCTCGGCAGCCTCTATCATGGCGAGTGCCACGCGGTCCTTGACGCTGCCGCCCGGGTTGGCGCGCTCGAGCTTGACGAGGACGCGCGCTTTAAGCTGCAGGTGCTTCGCTAATTGGTTCACTTCCAAGAGGGGGGTGTTCCCCACGAGTTCAGTAAGGCTTTTGTAAATCTTGCTCATAGTCTACGATAGATTGGTTGGTACGTTTTCGGCGGCAAAGATAGGACGAAGATCTTGCTGCGTCAAGCCGTGGACGCAGAATAGTAATCTATAGTTTAGCCACCACGCAGAACAACACACCAAGAATATGGCTCAAAAAGAGGCCATACATCCAGGATTTGATTGCCATTGACGCAGAAAACGGCGGCATGGCAGAAAAATTTTCTACCTCTGCGTCTCTCCCGCTTCGCCGCGCCGCGTGACCCATGCCCGCAGCCCCGGCGCCGATGCCGCGAACCTCCGCTCCATGCGCAGAAGGCGTCTCGCCGTTGTTTAAAGGCGCCTCGCCGTGTTTAGAAGCCTTCGCGCGAGTAACATTGGGGCGGATGTCACCTTGCTTTCGGACGGATGCAAGGTGGCATTCGGCCCAATGCAACCTGACATCGGGCCGAATGTCACTCGCTGGAATGCTTCTAAAAATGGCCGGGAGGCTTCTACATATGGATTGGACGCTTCGAAGAGCAGCCGGGAGGCTTGCAGGAATAGCGGAGATGATTGGGAAGATGATGAAGATGGTTGGGCTGACAGCCTCGAGAAGGGGAGGGATGGCGGGGAGGAGGACGTGGACGGGGCTAAGGCTTAGAAGGGTCGGGCAGACGGGTCGGCAGCACCCGGAGCCGGACGCCAAAACTCCGCAGGGCCTATGGGAGAGGACACCTGCGGAGCCACATTGAAGAAGAATAGACACAATGTTGATAAAGGGCAACTACAATCGGTTGATGAGCTGGTCCATCTCGCTCTTGCTCTTCGAGCGGTCGCGTTGGGCGTTGAAGTTATAGTTGAGGTTGATGTAGAAGTAGCGTGAGTCGCCGTTGCCTTGCTGCGTAAATGTGCCCGAGGCCATGTAGATGCGGTTCTTGATCTGCTTGTAGAGGAGGTCTCGGCCGCCCATGCGCACGGTGAGGCTCTTGTGGAGGAAGGAGTGTGACACGTACACTTCGAGGAAGTGCATGGGGTCAATGACGCTGCTGTTTTGCTGCTCGCCTCGTCCGACGAAGGTGTAGTTGAGGCCGAGGTGGTAGTCTTTGGGCAAGACGAAGGTGTTGTTGAGTGTGGCCATGGGCATGGGGTTGTTGAAGCGTTGCTTCTTGCCCCCGGTCAGGATGCTGAGGAACGACTGGCGGTACATCAGGGTCCAGGAGGGACGGTAGAAGCCCAACTTGGGCGAGAGGGTGACCATGGCCTGTATGCCGTCGTAGCTCTTGTTGATGTAGGTCACCTTGGTGACCTCCGGCTTCTCGGGGAGCGATTCGCCCCACCAGAGGTGGCCATCGGTATAGTGATCGTAGTTGAAGACGGTCTGTATCCACTTCCAGACGGCTGTGAGCGTCAGGTCGTGCTTGATCATAGGTTTGAGGTTAGGGTTTCCGCCCTGCAGGAGGAAGCGGTTGCCGTAGGTCACGTTGTTGGAGAGCTGGGAGTAGCTTGGGCGCACGGTCTTGACGGTGTAGGCAGCCATGAGCTGTACCATGTTTTTGCCTTTGCCGTAGGCAGTGGAGAGTGAGAGTGAGGGGAAGAAGTTGTCGTAGGTGGGCGACTGGGCTGCACTGCGCCGGCCGTTGTTGAAGTACTCGTAGTCGGCGTGCTCAAAGCGCAGGCCGGCGGTGAGGGCGTAGCGCTTGGCGATGAAGGCCGAGTACTGGAGGAAGGCTGCCGCCGTGCGTTCTTCCTGCTTGGAGCGAGCGGGCGTGACGCCCGGCAGGGCCTCATCGACGAAGTAGTTGTCGTGGCGGTTGGTCTGTGTGTACTGTCCGCCGAAGGCCACCTTGCCTCCGAGCCATGGCCACTCGTACTGTGCCTTGGCGGCGAAGAGGCGGTTGCGCACGCGGCTGTGGGTGGGGAAAGCGCGGTCGTCTTCGGTCTCGCTCACCTCGTTCTGGTAAGAAGTATTTTCGTCGCCCGAGGCGTAGAAGTCGGCGTCCATGGAGAGTTCGCCCTTTCCGATGCGGCCCACATAGTAGGCATTGAGGGAGTGGGAGACGTCGAGGTCGTGGTTCTGAACGATGGTGGTGGCCAGGCGGTCGGTGAGGCGGCCGTCGAGGAGGACGTCGGAGTTGAGGTGGCCTGAGGCGTCGAGTTTGGGAGTGGCCGAGCCGCTATATTTGAAGCCCAGGGTATGGCCGTCGGCAATCTCATAGTTGAAGCCCATCTCGAAGGGGATGGTGTGCTGGGTGCTTTCGAGGTGCTGGAAGAGGGGTAGCTGCCACCTGCCTTCGTCTGTGGTGACCCTCTGCTCGCAGAAGCTCTCCCAGAACCATTTGCTGGGGTTGAAGCCTACGCCGGCGAAGAGGTCGAAGGCATTGCGGCGGTAGGTCAGCTTGAGGTAAGTGTCGGAGCGCACGAACTCGCCCACCTCAAGCTCTTCGGAGAAGTTGAGGCCGAAGCCCTCGCCCTTGCGGCGCACGGTGCGTATGCGCACCACGGCGTTGACCGAGGCGTCGTAGCGTGCACCGGGAGTGCTGACCACCTCGACCTGTTTGATGTCGGTGCTGCGCAGCTGCTTGAGCTCCTTGAGGTCGCGCACCTGCCGGCCGTTGATGTAGTAGACGGGTGTGCCTTTGCCCACTACCTCGAGGCTTCCGTCCTCGTTGCCCTTGTCGATGATGCCCGGCACCTGACGCAAGACGTCGTTGGCATTGCCTGCCTCTGAGAGAGATGTGCTCTCGATGGTGGTCACCAGGGCGTCGCCCTCGATGCGGGCCACGGGGCGCTTGGCGGTCACCGTGGCCTCGCCCAGCGCCTTGGCCTTCAAGGGGCGCAGACAGAGCGAGAGAGGCTTGCCGGCCTCGGCGGCAGGTAAGGGGAAGTAGGCCGTCTGATAGCCCAGGGCGTTGACACGCAGCAGGCACGGCCTTACGCCTGCGGGGAGGGTGAAAGTGCCGTCTTCGCCACTGAGGCAGGCATTGACCACGGTGGAGTCGGCGGGATGGAGAATGACGACGCCGGCAAAGGCCACAGGCTGACCGTCGTCGGTGGTCACACGCCCCTTGGTCTGGGCCGTAGCTGCCACCACAGTGAACAGAGAGGCGGCGAGGAGGAAGGTGAATTTACTTGTTCTCATCTTTTACATCATGTTGGAAGGCTTCGTCGTAGGCTCTTTGAACCTCGGCAAAGGGTATGTGGAGTTGAAACAGTTGCTGTATGAAGTAGGGCAGCACGTGGCTGCGGAAGTTCTGCTTGCGCTCCTCAATGATAAGATTGCGCGCTTCGGGGGCGACGAAGTAGCCCATGCCGCGGCGTGAGTAGATAATGCCGCGCTGGGAGAGGAGGTCGTAGGCCTTGACCGTGGTGTTGACGTTTACCTGGAGCAGGACACTGTACTCCCTGACGCCAGGGACGCGCTCATCGGCGGCATAAGTCCCTGCCAGGATTTCGTCGCAGAGACGGTCGGCCATCTGAATGTATATCGGACAGTTTTCTTTGAAAGTCATAGCCGGAACTGTTGGAAGAAGGAAGGAAGAACTACTTGGCGGCGGCGAAAGATCTGCCAGCTGTACCAGAGGGCCACGCAGTTGACAACCAACTGAAAGAGGAGGATGGCCACGATCAGACACCACATGAAGGTCTCGTTGCTGAGGAGGCTGTCGCCGAGAAGATAGGTCAGAGCCACTCCGAGCAAGCTGCCGAGCATGGTATAGCCCGTGTAGAAGACCATGGTCTTGACAAAGGCGTTTTTATGGAAGACGAGGCCGCCCAGGACGTTGAAGCTAAACCACATGGTGGAGAAGGTGATGGCGGAAAGTACAACGACGAGGCCGCTGGCGAGATGGTGAGTGCCGCCCATGTTGATGAAGACTACGCCGGGCTTCAGCCAGTCGTAAATGGCAGGGATGGCGGAGTGGAAGGGATAGCCTAAGCAGGCTGCCAGCAGCCACCAGAGGAGGTCGGAGAGCAACCAGGCCGCCAGTATAAGCACGAATGTGCCCACGGTGGAGATGAGGAGGAAGACGAGATACTTCTGCCAGGCTGTGGCAGGCAGCATGAGATGGGCTATGCGGCCCTGCCTGGTGCGCAGGGAGGCGAAGGTCTGGGTGAGGGCGTAGGTGAGGATGAGCCAGGCCAGCACCCGGATGATCACACCGGCCATCAGGCTGCTCGCAGGGTCGAAGAACATGCCTATATAACGCGCCCCGAGAAAGGCCAGCGTCATGCCGGCAAAGGCTAAGAGATTGCCGCGCAACCTGACACCTATGCGGTGGAGCAGGAGATGTTGATACGTTTCAAGGTTCATAAGGCTGAATGCTTGGAAAGGGGTGGAACAATGAGGACCACGGGCGGCTACACCACCTGACGGCAGCGAAAACGCCTGAGAAATACCCAGCACAGACCGCCGAAGACGAGCGCCCCTACGAGGGTGGAAAGAGACTGCGCAGCCATGGGGTAGGACCGAACGAAGGAGGTACAGCCGGGCATGTCGTCGGTCACAACGAAGAGCACGAAGAGTACGCCGAAAATGACGATATTGGTGTAGAGGGTGGGACGGCGGCAGAAGAGCAGGCCGCCTAATAACTCGCTGACCCAGATGTTGAGTAGGAAGAGTATCATGCTCAGGCTGTCGAGGAAGTCGTAGAGGGCGCTGTCGCCGGTGAGGTGGAAACCGGACGTGGCCTCTCGCAGACAATAGCCTATGTGGTGGAAGACGGCGGGCATGGCCGAACCATAAGGATAGCCCCATAGGGCGAAGACCAACATGCGCAAGGCGTCGCCCACAAACACGGCGAGGAAGGCTACCGCCAACGACACAGGCACGTAGATAAGCAGCACCTCAGAGAGCTTGACCCACGACGAGGCAGGCAGCATAAGCTCGGTCTGACGGCCACCCTTCGTGGAGAGATGGCTGAAGGCGAGGGAATTGTAGCACAGGAAGATGAAACCCGCCACCATGAGCGCCGTGACAGCCACGTCGGCATTGAAACTCTCCTCCATGGCAGGCGCGTAGCCGTGGCTATGGACACGCGAGAAGTAAGCCAGACACTGGGACAAGAACTCGGCAGTGAAATAACCACCCGCCATAGAGAGATAGTGGGCGCGGCGCAGGCGCAGGTCGCGCTCCAGCACAAGAAAAAACCGCTTCATACTATTCGTTGTGATCAGAGTGGGACAAAGGGTGGGTGAGCACGTCGGGCAACCGCTTGGCCTGGGCGCAGCAGAAGAGTAGCTCAAGGTTGAGGGGCGCCTCGTCGGCCTCGCCCTCGTTGGGCACTACGACGTCGAAACCCGAAAGGGAGGGCTGCATGTAGAGCGCATCGTCGGTGGGACTGCCCATAGGACGGCTCTCGCAACGCACGGCGGCACAGACATCGCTCACGCTGCGGTCGAGGAGGATGCCGTCGTTGTCGATCATGACAATATGGTCGAGAAGGGCTTCGACGTCGCGCACCTGATGGGTAGATATGATGAGGGTGCGGTCGTCGGTGATATGGCGGGCCACCACGCTGCGGAAGATGCTCTTGGAAGGTATGTCAAGACCATTGGTAGGCTCGTCCATCAACACGAGACGGGTATTGGTGGCGAGGGCAAAGCTCATGAAGGCCTTCTTCTTCTGCCCCATGGAGAGGGAACCGAGACGCACGTTGGCCGGGAGCTCGAAGTCGGCGAGGCAACGGCTCAGGATGGCCGCGTCGAAGCGCGGATAGAAGGGGGCATTGAGCTTCACATAGTCGGCCATGGTGAGGTTGGGCAGCTCAAACTCCTCAGGCACCAAGAAGACGTCCTGCAACACTTCGGGACGGCGCAGGGTGACGTCGGTGTCGAAGCAGCTGACACTGCCGCTGTCGGGGAACAACAGGCCGCTGACGAGGTAGAGCAGGGTGCTCTTGCCCGTGCCGTTTTTACCAAGGAGGCCGTAGATGTGGCCGGGGGTGAACTGAAGACTGAAGTGGTTGAACACTTGCTGACCGCGTAAGCCATAGCGGAAGCTGATGTCGCTGATCTGTATCATAAGGCTAAGATTTATGTCGTTACTCTCTCTGTGCGGCTTCATGCCCGTGGACGATCCGGCTGATGCCTGCCGGCTTCACGAGAAAGGACGGGAGGACTACCATACCGCTTGGAGCAGCCGGCTGACGCCTCGCAGCCCCCGATGGAAGCCTCGCAGCCCCCGATGGAAGCCTCGCGAAAAAAATTGTAATACTGTACCACTTCCATAGTACACTGCAAAAGTATAGGCTTCGTAATTACGGACCAAGCGAAAAGGCAAAAAATTTTCGCCGGAGTGTAATATTTTTATGGTACACCCTATTTTCGCCCTCCACACACCTATTTATATATATAAGGACGCACCTGCGGAAGCCGGCGAAGAACCATGCCATGGGTGGATATGGCCCGAAGATTGCCCCAAGCAGAAAAAGTCATCATAATTTTATCCCAAAAATTTGGGGGATACACGGAGAGGCTTTATATTTGCACCAGAAACAAAATTGTAATTATTACAAACTATATGGTCGATCACCAAGACATCATTGACAACCTTACCGCACACGGCATAAAGCCCTCCGTGCAGCGGCTCGCGGTGATGGAATATCTGGTGACCCACCACAGCCATCCGAGCGTGGATGAGATTTATACGGCCCTGCATCCCAAGATGCCCACGCTCTCTAAGACTACGGTCTACAATACACTCAAGCTCTTCACCGAGCAGGGGGCCGCGCGACAGCTCACCATAGACGAACGCAACGTATGCTTCGACGCCACCCTCCACGAGCACGCCCACTTTCTATGCAAGCACTGCGGCAAGGTGTACGACGTGGCCATTCGCAAGCCACAGCTCATCGAAGATACCGAAGTGCCCGAAGGCTTCAGGATAGACCACTCAGCCCTCTACCTGCGCGGCGTATGCAAGGACTGCCTGCTGGCAGCAGAGACGCCAACCAGGCAAGAAAGCCCCGAGTGAGACGAACGAAACACTTTACAACTCTCCATATTCACTTTAACCATTTGACTCAACATGAAAAAGAAATTCATCTGCACCGTATGCGGTTATGTACATGAAGGCGATAGCGCCCCTGAGAAGTGCCCCATGTGTGGCGTTCCCGCCTCTAAGTTCAAGGAACTCGTAGAAGACGCCGGTCTCTCCTTCGTGGCCGAGCACGAAATCGGCGTGGCCAAAGGCTGCGACGAAGAAATGATCAAAGACCTCAACGCCCATTTCAATGGCGAATGCACCGAGGTGGGTATGTACCTCGCTATGTCCCGCCAGGCCGACCGTGAGGGCTATCCCGAGGTGGCCGAAGCCTTCAAGCGCTACGCCTGGGAAGAGGCAGAGCACGCTGCCAAGTTCGCTGAACTGCTCGGCGACGTAGTTTGGGACACCAAGACCAACCTCGAGAAGAGAATGAACGCAGAGTCCGGGGCATGCGCCGACAAGGCACGCATCGCCAAGCGCGCCAAGGAACTCAACCTCGACGCCATCCATGACACCGTGCACGAGATGGCCCGCGACGAGGCTCGCCACGGCTGCGGCTTCCAGGGTCTCTACAACCGCTACTTCAAGAAGTAAGCAACCCAACCGACTACACACGGAGAGGAGGCGACTACCGCAAGACACGCACAGCAGCCACCTCCTCTCCTTTATACCACACACGCTAACCCACCACACCCCTACATGAAAGAACTGAAAGGCTCCAAGACCGAGCAAAACCTTCTCGCCGCCTTCGCCGGCGAATCTCAGGCCCACGCCAAATACCAGTATTACGCTTCGAAGGCCAAGAAGGATGGTTATGTCCAGATGTCGAACATCTTCACTGAAACCGCCAAGAATGAGAAGGAACACGCCAAGCTATGGTTCAAGTACCTACACGGAGGCAGTGTGCCCGACACCAAGACCAACCTGGCCGACGCTGCTGCCGGTGAAAACTACGAGTGGACCGACATGTACGCCACCTTTGCCAAGGAAGCACGCGAAGAAGGCTTCGAAGAAATTGCTGACAAGTTTGAGATGGTAGGTGCCATCGAGAAAGAACACGAAGCACGCTACCTCAAACTCCTCCAGAACATCGAAGGCGACTGCGTATTCTCACGCGAAGGCGACTGCGTATGGCAGTGCTCAAACTGCGGCCACATCGTCGTGGGCAAGAAGGCACCCGAACTCTGCCCCGTCTGCGCCCACCCTCAGAGCTACTTTGAACTTCGCGCAGAGAACTACTAAGCAGCTGCTTACCTTCTGCCACTAACGTCCTATTTGATAGTGACCCACCCAAGCAGTTCGCCCTGCAATGGGTGGGTTTACCATTTTCGCTCACTGGTGGCGGGCCTGACACTGAGCCAGGCACTCCGGCGGAGAGGCTATCGCCTCATTCCTCCATACTATATGGTCAACACACCACCCTTCTCCCCACTTCCCGAAACCTTTACAGACTATCAGACACCCCATGTGGAAAGAAAAACTTAACGACTGGCGCCGCCACTGGCAGGCCAAGGAGGGCTTCCACCCCGCCGGACTTGACATACTGCGCTATATAGGCCCCGGCCTACTGGTGACCGTGGGCTTCATCGACCCCGGAAACTGGGCTTCAAACTTTGCCGCCGGCTCTGAATACGGCTACGCCCTGCTGTGGGTGGTCACGCTGTCGACGGTCATGCTCATCATCCTCCAGCACAATGTGGCCCATCTCGGCATCGTGACGGGGCTGTGTCTCTCGGAGGCAACGACGCGTCACTTCTCACGTCCCGCCTCCCGCGCCATCCTGGGAAGCGCCATGCTGGCCTCACTCTCCACATCGCTGGCAGAGATACTGGGCGCAGCCATTGCCTTGGAGATGCTTTTCGGGCTGCCCATCGTGGTCGGCGCAGCCATTGCCGTGGCAGTCTGCACCCTGTTGCTCTTCACCAACTCCTACAGCCGCGTGGAGCGAGGCATCATCGCCTTTGTCTCGCTGATTGGATTTTCTTTCCTCTACGAGCTCACCCTGACCGATACCCAATGGGGCGAGGCACTGACGTCTGCCGTCACACCGTCGCTGCCTGAAGGCTGCATGCTCGTAGTGATGAGTGTGCTTGGAGCCGTGGTCATGCCCCACAACCTGTTCCTACACTCAGAGGTGATACAGAGCCGTCAGGTCAACACGCAGGGACCGGACCACATACGCCATGCGCTCAAGTATGAGTTCTATGACACACTGCTGGCAATGACCATCGGTTGGGCCATCAACTCTGCCATGATTGTGCTGGCTGCCGATACCTTCCACCGCCACGGTCGGCTGGTGGAGGAGCTACCTGACGCCGGGGCCTTGCTTGCTCCGCTGCTGGGCGGAGGGGCAGCCACGATTTTCGCCATTGCCCTGCTGCTGGCGGGCATCTCCAGCACGATAACCAGCGGCATGGCTGCGGGCTCCATCTTTGCAGGCATGTACGACGAGCCCTACGACGTGAAAGACATACACTCTCGCGCAGGCATTCTTTTCTCCTTTGTAGGTGCTTTCATCGTGCTCCTCTTCATCGGCGACACGTTCAAGGGGCTTATCATCTCGCAGGCCGTGCTCAGCCTACAGCTTCCCGTCACTATGTTTACACAGGTGAGGTTGACTTCGTCGCATCAAATCATGGGAAGCTACGCCAACTCCACCTTCACACGCTGCCTGCTCTACACGTTGAGCTTCATCGTCACCGGCCTCAACGTCTACCTCCTGGCGGGGCTGTTCTTCTGACGCCTACCACCCATGGGCCACGAGAGCCAGAATAACAAGCAGCCCAAAGGTCAGCATGTTACGTGAGGTGAAACCCAGCACACGGTTGAGCTCACGCCCCCGGCCGATACCGGTCATCTTACGCCAGGTGAGGTAATGCGGCAGCAGATAAAGCAGCGGCAGGATGGCACACCACAGATGGCCATAAAAGGCCGTGAAGGCTATGCAGACATACCCTAAAATGCCTTGCCCGAGATAGAGGGCCGAGCCGAAGCGCTCGCCGCCTACGACTACAAGTGTGCGCTTGCCGTGGGCTGCATCCTGGTCGCGGTCGCGGTAGTTGTTAAGTACAAGAAGGGTATCGGTCACCAGACCGCAGGCCGCCGCCATGAGCCAAGCCGAGGGACTGAGGCTACCGGCTTGCACGTAGTATGTGCCCAGCACCGGCACGAAGCCAAAGAAGACCCACACCAGCACATCGCCCATGGCCAGGCAAGAGAGCAGCGTGGTGTAGAGGAAGGCAAATATCACGCAGGCCGCACCCAGCACCACCAGCTCCCAGCCCCCGTATCGCAGAAGCCGGAGGCCGCAGAGCAGCGCTAAGGTCAGCGTCACACCGATACCCACCCGCATGGCCCTCGGACTGATCCAGCCCTGCGCACAAGCACGTTCAGGGCCCAGGCGGTCGCTGCCGTCGCTGCCGCGGAGGTAGTCGAAGAGGTCGTTGATGAAGTTGGCCGCCACCTGCATGAGGGCAGCAAAGAACACACACCACAAGGCTGCCGTGAGGTCGCCCCGGCCCTCACGAAAGGCCAGGGCCGTGGCACAGCAGACCGGCAAGAGAGCGGCCGAGAGGGTCTTGGGCCTTGCGGCCAGTAACCAGTAACGTATCATCACGGGGAAGGGATTTTAGTAAGCGCAGTATGCTACTGTGGCAGATAGTCGAGAAGCTGAATGAGTGACTTCTCGTCGGCCCAGCTCCAGAACTTGTCCTGCATGAGTTTCTTAAAGGCATCCCGCTGGGCCGGCAAGAGGATTTTCTTAAAGTCCGTCTGGGTGGCGGGCACTATCAGGCCCTCCACACTAAAGAAATACTTGTTCTGAAGTGGCAGGCCCATATCCTCGTCACGGTCCTCGGCTCCCATTTCGACGAAGTAGTTGAGCTCGGGTATATCAATGTAGTCAAGGTGGGCACCGCCGTAGGTCTCGTCTATGTATCTCTTCATGTCGACACAGGTCAGGCGGAGCAGGGCATTGTATCCTTTGCGAGCCACGACGCGTGCCATCACTGAGTCCACCTTCATAAACTCGATGCTGTCGCCGAAGGTCACTCCGAAAATGCCATCCGTGTAGGCTTTGAGCTTTTTACCATCCTTGATAAAGAAGAGGGAGCCGTCTTTCAAGTAGATATTGGCCTTGGCCTTAGCCACACGGCCAAACGACTGCCGTATCTTGGCATCCCTGAATTCGGGGAAGAGAAATATCGTTTTGCTTCGCCGGAGTTCCTGTGCCTGCTGAGCAGTGGCGGTAGGCAGGCAGAGCAGGGCCGTGAGCAGACAGGCGATGAGGCGGGGGAGGAAAGGGATAGCATTCATATAGTATACTTTATAACAATCAGTTTATCGGTAGGCTGATGCCTCGCTCAGCGTGCATCGGGTGCGTCAAGGATCAGACCGAGCTTCCTTGCCGCGAAGTCACGAATGTAGGCGGCCGTACCTTCAATGCCTAAGACGGAGGAGTTGATACAGAGGTGATAGGTCTCGGCAGCGCCCCATGTGGAGGCTGTATAGAAGTTGTAATAGTTGGCCCGTTCGCGGTCACCTCGCTCAATGAGGGCGGCGGCCCGCTGCCGGTCACAGCCTTCACGCTCGCAGACGGCTCGCAGACGGTCGGCCATGTCGGCCGTCACGAAGACGTTCACGCAGCGGGGGTTGTCGCGCAGCACATAGTCGGCACAGCGTCCAATGAAGATACATGACTTCTGCGCGGCGGCCTTGCGTATGGCCTCACTCTGTATACGGAAGAGGCTCTCGCCGCTGAGCCCGTTGTCATAGTAGCAGGCGGCTGTACCAAAAAAGGGGACCATATTGCCGAGCGTGTGGAGGAAGCGGTTCTTCTCGTCGGTCTTGGCGAAGACTTCGGGGGTCAGTCCGCTCTCCCTCGCTGCCAGGTTAAGGAGTTCGCGGTCGTAGTAGTCGATGTCCAGCATCTTTTGAAGCAGGCGTCCAACGGCGCGGCCGCCACTACCTAAGGAGCGACCAATGTTGATGATATAAGGTTCGGTCATGGCAAGGGAGATTGTGGAAGGTTAAAGGGTGGAAGCATGTCTGGCTCGCAGTTTCCTGACCTCTTTAAGCAGGAGCGTGATAGCCAGCACGGAGGCCAGGCCGTCGGCCAGGGGCGAAGCGTGCCACAAGCCCTCAAGCGGGTCGGCAAAGACATGAGGCAACACGAAGATGGCGGGCACAAGGAAGATGAGCTGGCGTGTAAGTGAAAGGAAGATACTCTTGCCGGCAAAGCCTATGCTCTGGAAGAAAGCGGTGCTCACTATCTGTACCCCCACAATGGGGAACATGAGCACCATACAGTTGAGCGCATGGGCGGCCAGGTGCACCAGCTCGGGTGAGTCCTTGGCAAAGAGGGTGGCAAAGGGTTCTGCAAAGAACGTGCCCACCACGAAGCCGGCCAGCGTAATGGCTGAGGCCACGACTAAGGCACGGCCGAGCACACCGATGACGCGGTCGTAGCGGCCGGCGCCGTAGTTGTATCCCGCGATGGGCTGCATACCCTGGTTGAGCCCTATGACCACCATCACGATGAACAGCACCAGGCGGTTGCAAATGCCGAAGGCTCCCACGGCCGTGTCGCCGCCATACTCCGTGAGGCTTCGCGTCATCGTGGCAGCCACCAGACAGGCACAGAGATTGATGAGAAACTGTGGCAGGCCTACCACCAACGACTCTCTCACTATGCGCAGCCGCAGCCTGATAATCCGGCGTTCGAGGTGGATAAACTGGCGCTTGTCGGAGAACAGCCTAATCTGCCATAGCAGCATGAGCAGCTGGGCGACGATGGTGGCGGCAGCCGCTCCGGCTATGCCCCATCCACAGACAAAGATGAAGAGCGGGGCCATCAGGCAGTTGAGCATGACGGTGCCTATGGTGGCGTACATGGCCTGCTGCGGGCGGTTGGTGGAGCGCAACATGGCATTGAGGCCAAGGTAGAGGTGCGTAATCACATTGCCTATCAAGATGACGGTCATGAAGCTCCGCGCATAGGGAAGGGTGGCGTCGCTCGCTCCGAAGAAGCGGAGCACGGGATCGATAAAGACAAGCAGCAGGAGGCCTAACATAAGGCCGAGCACCACGTTCATAATAATCACGTTGCCCAAGATGCTGCGGGCGGTGTCGTAGTCTTTCTGGCCGAGGCGCACGCTCATCAGCGTGGCAGCGCCTACACCCACCATGGCGCCGAAGGCGGCGGTGAGCGACATGATGGGCATGGTCAGGGCCAAGCCCATGATGGCCTCTGCGCCCACGCCCTGCCCGATGAAGATGCCGTCGATGATGTTGTAGACGGACGAGGCGGCCATGGCGATGATGGCGGGAATGGCGTATTGCAGGAGAAGACTGCCGACAGGCTTCTCTGAGAGCACATTAAACTGTTCGGTGCCGGTGTTCATAGATGGAGAATGTGACGGATAGCGGTGTGACAGCTGCCACCCGCAGCAAAGTTACACTATCTTTTTCGTACGGCCCTCCATGTGGCGGGTTGAAAAGTGTGAAAGCCGTGTAGCCTCTCCCGCACGCCTGGCAGTGATGTGGAGGGGGCTTCGCCACATAGCTGGCGTGTTGCGGGCTGCGGCCCCGATTATCCACCGAGCGCCTGCAGCGTTTCCCGCCTGATGGGGAAAGGCTGCAGGCGCTCGCTCAGGTATAGGGCGATGATAGGCTGTATACGTGGGCCATCCTCCATGTGGGTTGCGCCGAAGGATGGGATGGGGCCGGGCTACTTGTCCTTCTTTCCGAAGACGGAGAAGTGTACGTAGCGTTTGGGGTGGGCCTTGAGGTCTATCATGAGGGAGTCTGCGTGTGAGAGCGTGGAGCTGAGGTGGTCGTAGGCGCTACGGTCATTGAGGAAGAGCCCCAGTGTGTTGTCCTTCGACGAGAGCTTGGTGTGCAGTATGCCCACGGTGTTGTCCATCTTGGCCGTAAGGGCCTCGGCGTTTTTGAGTGTGGCGTCCACCCCGGCCAGGGTGGCCTCAAGGTTGAGTGCGGCGAGGTTGGCGCTGAGCTGCTCGGCGTTGGCGGCCGTGTGCTTGAGGCTCGTCATGGTCTGCGGCAGATCGTTACGGAGCATGGTGTTGAGGGTGGCCGAAGCCTCTCTCAGTTCAGCCGTCATGGCTGCTGTGTTTTCGAGGGTCTGCATGAGGGCCGGGCTGGCCGTGAGACGGTTTACGTTGGTGAGTATGCTGTCGAGCTTGGGCAGCATTTCCTCGAGGGCGGGCAGCATCTCTTCGACCTTCGACATGGCCCCTGTCTTCATGGCGCCGGTGATGGTGTCGCCGGGTGCTACGTGGCGGGTGGGATTAGGGCCTAAGAGCAACGACATCTTGACGCCGCCCATCAGCTCGGCCTCCAGCTCGGCATGGGTCTGCTCGGGCACTTTCATCTCCTTGTCCAACTCGATGCCCACCACTACCTGGCGGCCGGTGCCGTAGTCGTAGTCGATGGTGCGCACGATGCCTACAGGATAACCATTGGCATAAACGGGATTGGAGACGGCGAGGCCGCCGATATTGGCAAACTTGACGTAGTAGGTGTTGGTGGACTGAAAGACGTTGATGCCTTTCAGGAAGTTGATACCTACGAAGAGGAGGACGAGGGTCACAATGGCCGTGAGCGCTATCTTGATTTCCTTTTTCATGTGTCGTGTAGTGTATGTTGGGGTTCTGCTTGTAATCGGTTATTTGCCTTCGAGCCTGCGGGCGTCGGTCACGCTGATGGTCCGGCCGTTGTGGAAGGCCACGATGTAGGCGGCGGGCATCTTCTTCTTGGCTTCGGCGAGGGCCTTCCCGGCTTCGGCGTGTGTGGTGAAGCTGGGGGCGAGGTAGTACTTGTAGAGCTCTCCCTCTTTCTGCCGTTTCACTTTGAGTCCCTTGAATTGGGCGTCGTTCTCCGGTATCTGGCGCTTGCCTGCGCCCAGTTGTACACGATAGACGAGTGCAGGTTGCCCGGCCTTGCTCTGCCTGGGCGTGGTGTTCGGGCGTGGCTTGCGGTCGGTGGTTTGGTTTCGGGTCGGGCGGGCCGCTGTGGTCTCAGGCGTTTCCTCCTGCGTCTTTGCGGGAGTGGCTTCTTGGGGCGGCGTGACCGGTTCTTTGACTTCCGCGGGTGGTGTCTCGGTGTTGTCGTCGAGCCGGGGCTTTAGCGAGAAGTCGGGTTTCTTTACTTTCTCCTGCGTGGGCAGGTTGGCCGGCAGCTGGTGGGCGCTTCTGTCGTAGTGGCGGCGGTAGTTGAGAAAGCCGTTGTAGATGCTGCGACTGAGGTCCTGGATGCCTTGCTCTGAGTTGAGATACGCCTCCTCTGAGGGGGTAGAAATGAAACCTAACTCGGTGAGCACGGAGGGCATGGTGGTGTTGCGCAACACGAGGAAGCCGGCTTGGTGTACTCCCTTGTCGGGGCGTCCGGCGGCTTTATATTGTTTTTGTATATAGCTGGCCAGGTCTACGCTCTGTTTCATGTAGCGGTCCTGCATGATTTCGAAGATGACGTAGCTCTCGGCCTTGTTGGGGTCGAAGCCCTGGTAGGTGTGCTGGTAGTCGGTCTCGAGGGTGATGACTGAGTTTTCGCGTTTAGCCACTTCGAGGTTGGCGTTGGCGCGCGCCATACCGAGCGAGTAGGTCTCCGAGCCGTAGGCGGTGCGTTTGCCGGGCAGGGCATTGGTGTGAATGCTGATGAAGAGGTCGGCCTTGTGGTTGTTGGCTATGTCAGCCCGGCGTTGCAGGGGTATGAACACGTCGCGGGTACGGGTGTAGACCACCTTCACGTCGGGGCAATTATACTCCACCAGTCGGCCGAAGGCCAGGGCTACGTTCAGGTTGATGGTCTTCTCCTTCGAGTAAGCTCCCAGTGCGCCGGGGTCGTGACCCCCATGCCCCGCATCTATCACCAGCACGAAGGGGCGGTTGCCATCGGCCATCGCGCTAAGAATGGAGGCAAGACTGAGAAGGAGGGAAAGGACTAAGTGTGTGTTGGCGGGCATGATGAGGATGTCTATACAGTGGCCTGAAAACCCACTCGCGCAAAGCAGTTTTGCTTGACGGCAGCAAAGGTAAGGCTAAAATATTGAAACAAAAAGCGTGAGGCACAAAAGAGTACGTTTAGCCCCCTCTCAGCCCGGTATGGAAGCCTATGGCGGGGGTGGCGGGGGCTTCAGCGGTCAGTCGCGCTGCTCGTGGCGTATGCGCCACTCCGCCGGGTAGAGGTTGTTGGCGCGTGTGCCGAGATTGTTCATGAAGCCCAAGGGGTGGCCGTCGTAGCAGGCCATCACGTAGCCCCTCGGCGCTGTTGGTGGGCAGACGAGGGCTTCACGGTGGAGGTAGGCCAGGGCTTCTTCCCGGCTGAGCTCGACGCGCCCAAAGGCATCGGGCCGGAGCGCTGTACTGAGAGCGAGGGCCTGTGAGGGTATGAGTTTCTGCCCCTTGGCTTCGGCCAGCAGCACGCCGGCACTGAGGGCCCTCACGGTGGCACAGAGCCGGACCACGGCCTCGTGGTGTGCCTTGCTGACGGCGGCCAGGTGTGTCTCTGTGGGTTGGAAGAGGCGGTAGCTGTCGGGGTCGTGCAGCCATCCTGCGGCTTGGCGGGCGCCTTTGACGGGCTGCTCCTTGGTCCGCTGCTTGGAGGCTGCCTTGCGGGGTGTGCGGGGCGACGGGGCCTCACTCGTCTTGCGCAGCAGGGCCATGAAGAAGCCTTCTCCCTCGGTGCGGTGGGGATAGAAATGGCTGACGTGGAGGCCGCGCCCGGTGGTGTCGCCCTCTATGTGCCAGTCTGTGGGGGCGTCAAGCGGTACTGTCTCGGCGCCGAGGGTCTGACAGATGTGGGCCACGTTGTCTTCATTTTCCTCGCGGTTGAAGGTGCAGGTGCTGTATACGAGGAAGCCTCCCTGACGCAGGGCCGGCCACACGTCGGCTATGATTTGGCGCTGGCGGGCGGCACAGCGGGCCACGGCCTCGGTGCTCCATTCGCTGCGGGCGCGTTCGTCCTTGCGGAACATGCCTTCGCCCGAGCATGGCACGTCGGCGGCCACCACGTCGAAGAAGCTGCCGAGGCTCGCAAACTCCTCGGGGTAGGCCTGGGTGCAGACCACGTCGGGATGTCCCCACTTGGCGAGGTTCTCCTGCAGTATCTGGGCGCGCTGCCTCACCGGTTCGTTGGCCACGAGCAGGCTTCCTTCGGGCAGGATGCTGCGCCAGAGGGTCGACTTGCCGCCGGGAGCGGCGCAGAGGTCGAGCAGGCGGAGGGGCGACAGGCGGGCGCTGAGTACGCGATAGGCTTGCTCCACAAACATGGAGGCGGCCTCCTGCACGTAGAAGCAGCCCGCGTGTAGCAGGGGGTCGTACGTGAAGGCGGGGCGGCGGCTGAGGCGCAGTCCGGTGGCACACCAGGGCACGGGGGTCGCTTCCACTCCCTCGCCGGCTGTGTAGCCTTGTGTCTTGAGGGGGTTGAAGCGCAGCCAGGCTCCTTCGGCCGGGGCGTCGAGGGCTTGGCAGAGGGCTTCGGCCTCGGTGGCGCCGAGCCGGCGCTGCATGGAGGCCACAAAGTCGATGGGCAGGGGCGTCATACTGATACTTTGGCGGCTATGTGGGGCCAGGGGTCGTAGTTCTCGAGGCTGAAGTCGTCGTAGTCGAAGGCGAAGAGGTCGGTCACCTCGGGGTTGAGGCGCATGACGGGTAGTGGGCGGGGCGTGCGCGTGAGTTGCAGCTTGGCCTGCTCTATATGGTCGAGATAGAGGTGGGTGTCGCCGGTGGTGTGCACAAAGTCGCCGGCCTTCAGTCCCGTCACCTGAGCCACCATGAGCAGCAACAGGGCGTAGCTGGCAATGTTGAACGGCACTCCGAGGAAGGTGTCGGCCGAGCGCTGGTATAGTTGCAGCGAGAGGCGCCCGTCGGCCACGTAAAACTGGAACAGCAGGTGGCAGGGCGGCAGGTGCATGCTGCCGAGGTCGGCCACGTTCCAGGCCGACACGAGGAGGCGGCGCGAGTCGGGGTTATGCCTTATCTCGTCGACCACGCGGCTTATCTGGTCGATGTGGCCGCCCTGATAGTCGGGCCAGGAGCGCCACTGATAGCCGTAGATATGGCCCAGGTCGCCGTCCGGACCGGCCCACTCGTTCCAGATACGCACCCCGTGGTCTTGCAGATACTTCACGTTCGTATCGCCCTTCAAGAACCATAGCAGTTCGTAGATGATGGATTTGAGATGGAGCTTCTTGGTGGTCACGAGGGGGAAGCCGTCTTCGAGGTTGAAGCGCATCTGGTGGCCGAAGACGCTCTTCGTGCCGGTACCGGTGCGGTCGCCCTTGACGGTGCCGTCTTGCAGAATGCGGCGAAGCAGGTCGAGATAGGGTTGCATGAGTGGAGTGTGTAGGGTGATGCGGGGTAGCCTCTCTCAGGTGCTGGCGTGAGGGCGCTACCTATATATAAAGCGTTGGTGACGAGGGGCGAAGCCCTCTGTGTGTCGGTCTGACGGGGCGGCCGGGGGCGTCGGCGGCCCTTGGAGGGGCGGGCAGACAGCGCCGTATGGCATAAATGTGTACCTTTGCGGCATGAAACTGTCCCTGATATGTGCGTTAGACCGCCGGCGGGCCATCGGGCTGCGCGGCGAGTTGCTTTTCTATCTTCCTGCCGACCTCCGTCACTTCAAGGCCCTGACCACGGGCCACACGGTGCTCATGGGGCGGCGCACGTTCCAGTCGCTCCCCAAGGGCGCCCTGCCCAACCGTCGAAACGTGGTGGTGAGCCGCAACCCGGCCTTTACGGCCGAGGGAGCTGAAGTCTATCCCACGATGGAGGCGGCTCTTGCTGCCTGTGAGGCCGATGAGCTGGTCTTTGTCATTGGCGGCGAGAGTGTCTACGCGGCGGCCCTGCCCCTGGCCCACGAGCTTTGCCTGACCTTCGTCGAGGCCACCGCGCCCGAGGCCGATACTTACTTCCCGGCCTATGACGAGGCGGAGTGGCAGCTGGTGGCTGAAGAGTGTCACGAGCCCGACGAGCGTAACGCCGAGGCATACCGCTTCTGCACCTTCAGACGCAAACCGCAGCCGTAGCGCGCGGCCGTGGCGCTGCCTACATATACTTCATGTAGTCGGGCAGGGGCGGACGGCACGCTGCCTCGTAGACAGGGCCTAACAGCTGCCTGACTAAGGGCATCACCACCTTGCGCAACACTTTCTCGTTGAGCTGATGGCCGCCGTCGAAGCGCTCGGCGTGGTCGTAATACTTGCGGAAGGTGTTGTAGGCGTTGAGCGGATTGACAAACTCGTCGTTCACCCCGAAGAGGCCGTAGCAGAGGCCGCGGTCGTCGGGGGTGATGCCGTCAAACTGGCGTCGCTCCATCTGGCGGAAGTGCTGAATGGTCTCGGCGCTGATGCGGAAGGTCTTGGCCTTGTCCTTGCGGCCGTTCAGCCACCTATGCTCCCCCGTGTGCATGGCTTTTGAGAGCGACGACATCTGGAAGGCGGGATTGACACACAGCCGCAAGTGGCCGTGCATCTGCTGCGCGTACATGCCGCCCATACTGGTACCGATGATCAGGTCGGGCTGTGTCTCTTCGACCAAGGCATGGAGCATCTCCAACGCCTCGAGAGGGTCGACGGGTATGTCGGGAGCGATGACCTCGGCAGAGGGCAGCAGGTCGCGCAATAGTTGCACCGTGCCGCTCGCCCCACTGGAGGCAAAGCCGTGGAAGTAGATAAGTTTCATGGGCAGTATATTGATGGTAACCCCTCTTCACCTGCTGCAGGCGAGAAGGCGCTCACAGCCGGCCACCCGCCTCCACCGGGATGGCGCGGAGGGCTGACAGCCGCAAAATTAGCTAAAAAATAGAAGTTTCAGCCCTGCGCGCAGGGCTTTAACCCTTGGGCGCTCCCTAAACCCCCGGTCACAAGCACCCGCCACACAGGCCACAGGCGGCCGCGCGCCGAGCCGGCCACAACCTCTCACCGCGAGGCAGGGCTGCTCCCTGTCTCCATATCTCACAAACCATGATCCGTTTTCTCCCCCTCATTCTCCTCGTGTGGGCTGCGCTCCCCGGCCTCCCCGCCACGGCTCAGACGCCCTCGCCCGCCGGCTGGCTGCCGCGGCCGCCGGTCTTTGTGCCGGCCGACAGTGTGTCGGTATGGGGCTACCAGGGCACCGACCCGCGCCAACTGGCCTTCGCGCTCTGCCCTGACGCCCAGGTGCGCTCGTTCAACATCGACTCCACACACCTGGCCCTGCGCGAACGGATAGCACGGATAGCCCGCACCTTCATGGACCAGCGCAACGCCGTGGGGGGAGGCGGCGACCCCTTTGCCGACCCCCAGGGACTGCCGGCCATGATGCAGGCCGCCACCTTCGCCCGCCTCTTCCTGCTCACCGGCCAGGCAGTCTGGATGGACGCAGTCGAGCGCAGCGTCTACAACGCGGCCCTGCATGCCCTCTACCGCGCAGCCACGGCCGACAGCGCAGCCACAGCGACAACTCCCGGCCGGCCGGCCGCCTCGGCCACCGCCTCTCGCGACAACGACCTGCGGAGCGCCGCCGAGACCGTGCTGGCCTACCCGGGCATGATGCTGGCCACAGGCGACTCGACCCTTTTCGTCAACGGCTACACCAATGCCACGGCCCGTGTGCCATGGGGCGGGCGCCACTTCGTGCTCGACATGATCACCTACATGCCGCGCGACGGCAATGTCAAACTGCGCTTCATGCACCTGCCCCGCACAGGCGCCCGCTTCCGCCTCTGTCTGCGGCTGCCTGACTGGTCGGGGTGGCAGGCATTGACGGCCGGACAATGGGCCGACCTGCTGGGCTCGCCGGAGTGCCCCATCTACATCAACGGCCACGAGATGCTGCCACACTGGTGTCGCGCCGACGGAAGGGGCTACGTGGTCATAGACCACACCTGGCACACGGGCGACGAGCTATTCGTGCGGCTGCCCCTGCCCGCACGCTACGTGGAACTTCCGGGCCGTCACGAGGTCTGTCTCCAACGCGGTCCACTCCTCTACGCCCTGCCCGGGGGCCTCGCTGCCCTGCCTGCCCCGAGCGGGACCGACCCTCTGCGCGCGCCCTTCGGCATTGACGCTGAAGCGGAGGCCGACTTCTACGGCTTCTACCCGCTGACCACGGTGCCCGAGACCTCTGCCGACTCACCCCCGACCTGCGCCCGGCCATACGCCACCGCCGATCGCGGCACCGTAGACCTACCTCTGAAATAGCCGCCCCCTTCACCCACGGCGGGACGCCTCTCCACCATTCGCAAGAGGCGTCCCGCCGTGTGTAGATAGTATTCCGCCATGTGTAGAAGGCATGCCGCCGTTATTTAAAGGCTCCTCGCCATTCTCGGAAGCCTTCTCGCGAGTAACATTGGGGCGGATGTCACCTTGCTTTCGGGCGGATGCAAGGTTGCATTCGGCCCAATGCAACCTGACATTGGGCCGAATGTCACTCACCGGAATGCTTCTACGCGCGGCGCGGAGGCTTGCAGGCACGGCAGGATCGCTTGTAAAACCGACGTCGGGGGAGATGACTGCACCACGCGGCCGCGCTCCCCGACACGCCGGCCTTGGCGGCCGACAGCGCAAGGAAGGGCTGTGTCGTCGGCCCTATTTTTTCGGCGATACGCCATTATTTGGCGGAAGGGGAGACATGGTTTTTGAGAATTTTTACTACTTTTGCGCCGAACGAACACATAGTCATCGCCCCGAACAAAAACGTTGCGGCCACGCTCGTACAGCCATCGGACCACCCTGCATCCCTCTCCCCACGCACTATTACCTTCTCAGCAGAGGGTGCACGCCACAAGCCTGTTGTGTCAAGGGTATACGCTTCGTACTCACCTGCATTCAGCCAATGACAGGTCGCTTACCTTTTTACACAAAGACCACTAACTGCCTGTTTCACAACGTGTAGCGAAAACAGGCAGGAATAGAGGGTTTTGCCCGTACGGCAAGGCTCTCCGGACGCACATATTCCGTCCCACCCCACCCCTCTTCATGAAAAAGTGGTACGTACTGCGTGACCTCACGCGGTCCAACGCCAAGCTGCCTGCCTATAAACGGCTCGGAGCGATGGCGTCGCCCGAGTTGGTGGTTTACACCCCTATGAAGGAGCGCGTCACCATGGTGGAGGGGAAAGCGCGGAAGGAGGAAGTGCCCTGCATCCACGACCTCCTCTTTGTCTATGCCGAGCGCGAGGAGCTCGACCCCGTGGTGGCGGCCATCGGCACGCTGCAATACCGCTTCGTCAGAGGCGGCGGCGCGGGGCGGGCGATGACGGTGAGAGAGGAGGAGATGAACCGCTTCATGAGCGCCATCGGCCGGGCGGCTGCCTACCGCCTCTACGCACCCGACGAGGTGCCCGCCAGCCTCTTCGGCAAGCGCATCAGGATGGTGGGCGGAGTGCTCGACGGCCTCGAAGGCCGCCTCATGAGCCGCCGAGGCTCGAAGGTGAAGCGCCTGATCGTAGAACTGGAGGGCCTCGTGGCCGCGGGCATAGAGGTGGAAGGACAATACATACAAGAGATTAGACCCTGAGAGCAGGAGCGTCGGCCGGCGCCTCATGCACGGCTGTCCGTTCCGCCCCCCGACCTTCCGCCCCGTAGACGGCGGCGGAGCTACATACCCCTACCCTTCAAGATGAAAGCAAAAGTCCACCTGCGGGCCGTCTGGCGCTGTGCCGCGGCCGCCATAGTGGGGCTGCTGATGGCAGCCTGCACCACCCCCACCAACGTGAGCTACTTTCAGGATGCCGCCCTGCTCGACGAGATGGCCGTGCAGCAGGAGCAACAGCTGCGCCTGCACACCGGCGACAAGGTGAACATCGTGGTCAACAGCTCGAACCCCATGCTCCAGCAGCAGTTTACGCTCATGACCGCCGCGGGAAACACGTTGGGGAGCAGCGGCTCGCCCGACATATCCGTCGGCCGCAACAGCAACAACCAGGCCATCGCCTACACCGTAGACGAACAGGGCACGATAGACTTCCCCGTGCTGGGGCGCATCAGTGTGGGCGGCAAGACACGCCGCGAGCTGGCCCTCTACCTGCAGGAACGCCTCATAGAGCGCGACCTCGTGACCGATCCCATCGTCACCGTGGAGTACGTCAACATGGGCGTCAACGTGCTGGGCGAGGTCAACAAGGCCGGCCGCATCGACATCACCAAAGACCGCTTCACCATAGTCGACGCCATAGCCGCCGCGGGCGACTTGACCATCTACGGTGTGCGCGAACGCGTGATGGTGAACAGACAGGTGGACGGAGTCAACAGGGTGTACTACGTCGACCTGACCAACATGCAGACCACCCTGGCCTCGCCCGTCTACTACCTGCGGCAGAACGACCTGATCTACGTAGCGCCCAACAACAAGCGCAAGCGCGAGGCTTACAGCGCCGGCAACACGTTCAACACCCCGGCCGTATGGATTTCGATAGCCTCGCTGCTGACCACCATCACAGCGCTCATCGTCAAGTAGCAGCCGGCACAGCCCGCCCGGACCTCACCCCCCTGCCGCCACAACGCTAACCCTGCCTCACCCCGACCTCTATGTATAAGAAAACACCGAAGCAACGCGACATGGACGACTTTCTGAGCGTCATAGACCTCTGGCGCATCTGCCTGAGCCACTGGCGCTGGTTTGTGGTCACCGTGGTCCTCACGCTGGGCGCTGCGGCCTACTACCTCAGCGTCACCCCCGACCTGTTCACCCGCGAAGCCGCCATCCTCGTGCGCCAGGAGACCAAGGGCAACAACACGGGACACGGCCTCCACGGCGAGGAGTTCAACAGCATAGGCCTCGTGCAGCCGGTGAGCAACGTGGAAAACGTGCGGCGCGAACTGACCTCGCTCAAAGTGCTCTCTGAGGTGATGAGACACCTAAGTCCAAAGCTCGGCTACGAAGAAAGCGTGCGCCGGGCCGAAGCGCTGCGCAAAAACCTGAAAGCCACGATAGAGAACGACAAATCAACCATCATCAACCTAACCTGCACGGCGCCGTCGACCCATGAGGCAGAGCAGGTGCTGAACCTCCTGGTGCAGGTGTACAACGAGCTGTCGCTATGGGAGAAAACACAAGTGGCCAAAGGGGCGTCGCTCTTTATAGAAGACAGGCTGCGCATACTCAAGCAAGAGTTAGGCATCGTGGACGACAGTATCTCAGCCTACAAGCAGACAAACCGCATCACCGACCTCGAACAAGCCAACAGCATCTACCTCAAACAGCAAAGCCACTCAGAAACCGAAATGCTACGCCTGAGCAATCAGCTACAGATGGCACGCTACATCTTAGACCACCTGAAGCAGACACGCACCAACTACCAGCTGCTGCCCACCAACTCAGGCATCAACAACGTGATGGCAGAGGCACAGATACAGCAGTACAACAACATGCTGCTGCAACTCAAAAAAAATCTCATAGGCACCTCGCGACAGAACCCCCTCATCATCAAGAGCGAAACCGAACTCGACGACCTCAGACGCAGCATCGTGGCCACGATAGAGAACCAGGTGAAGACGCTCGACATACAGCTGCAGTCGCTACAGGGCTACAACGCAGAGACCGGCAGCAAGATCTCGTCGAGCCCCAACCAGGCCAAGCAGCTCGTGAGCATCGAGCGCGAGCAGAAGGTCAAAGAAAGCCTCTACCTCTATCTGCTGCAAAAGAAAGAGGAGAACGAAATCAGCATGACCTATAACTCGGCCTTCACACAGCTCATCGACATGCCCCACGGCAGCGACCGACCCACAGCCCCCAACCGCGCGGGCATCATGGTGGCCGCCCTGATAATGGGCCTGCTGCTGCCGGTGGTGGTGCTCTTTGTGAAAGAGAACCTCAACAACACCGTGCGCGACAAGCACGACATCGAACGCCACACACGCCTCGCGCTCATAGGCGAAGTGCCCTTCTGCGCAGAGGCACGCCCGAGACGCCGCCGACTGCCGCACCTGTGGGGAAGCCGGCGCACGGCAACGTCACGGCCGCTCGTCGTAGCACCCGGGCGGCAGGACCTCATCAACGAGTCGTTCCGCTTCATACGCACCAACTTAGAGTTTATGGGCACGGGCAAAGGGGAGCGCGGCATCTATGTGGTGACCTCGGCCTATCCCGGCTCAGGCAAGACCTTCGTGAGCCTCAACCTGGCCCTGAGCTTAGCCATCAAGGGACGCCGCGTGCTGCTCATCGACGGCGACCTGCGCCACGCCTCGGCCTCGCGAAAGTTTGGCAACGCTGACAAGGGGCTGGCAGACTACCTCGGCGAGCAGACCGACGACTACCGGGAACTGCTCGTGCACCCCGAGGAGTACGATCAGCTAGACGTGCTGCCCGTGGGCACCCTGCCGCCTAACCCCACCGAATTGCTGGCCGGCGAAAGGCTCGGCCGACTGCTCGACACCGTGAGCCGGGCATACGAATTCGTGCTCATAGACTGCCCGCCCAACAACACGCTGGCCGACACCGGCATCATCAGCCGCCACGCCGACCGCACCCTCTTCATCATACGCGCCGGCCTCTTCGTGCGCGCCCGCCTCAGCGACCTCGAAGAAGAAGTGGAGAACGGCCGCTACAAACATCTATCCATCATACTCAACGCCACACCCGCGAGCAATCTCTACGGCTACCGCTACGGCAGAGGAAGAGGCTACCAAGGCGATTATCCCTACCTCGCGTAAACAAGACGACACCGCATGGACGACGCCAACCGCCGCATCGCTCACAACACCATCTACATGTACGTTCGCCTGCTCACCATGGTGGTGGCCGGACTGTACACCTCAAGGCTCGTGCTGGCCTTGCTGGGAGTGTCAGACTTCGGCCTCTTCAGCGTGGTGGGCGGGCTGATGGTGATGCTGACCTTCGTGACCATCCCCTTAGCCAACGCGACGTCGCGCTTCCTCAACGTCGAGATGAGCCGCCCCGACGGCGAGGTGGCCCGCTGCTTCCATGTGGCCGTGACGATACACGCTGCGCTGGCGCTGCTCACCCTGGTGGTGGCCGAAACGGCGGGCCTGTGGTACGTGAGCCACTGCCTGCGCGTGGAGCCGGGCAAGGAGGCCGATGCGCTCTTTGTCTATCAAGTGGCGCTCGTCACCGCCTGCATGGGCATAGCCAACGCCCCCTATCAGAGCCTCTTCCAGGCCCACGAAAGGTTTAAGTTTCTCGCGCTGCTCGACACCGCTACCACGCTGCTGCGGCTGGGCCTCGTGGCGCTGCTCTTAGGCTACGAGGGAGGCTACGCCCTGCGACTGTACAGCCTCATCTACAGCCTCACGACGCTCTGCACCCTGGCTGTCTACCTGAGAGAGGCCCGGCGATGCTGGCCCGACGTGGTCAGACTGCGATGGGTGGGACAATGGAAGTACTACAAGAAGATGCTGGCCTACTGCGGCTGGAACGTCGTGACCAGCTTCGCCATCATGGGACGCTCCTCCGGGGCAGACCTACTCATCAACAGCTTCTTCGGCACCGGCGTCAACGGGGCTTTCGCCATCAGCAAATCGGTGGGCACGTATGTCACCACCTTCAGCAATAACTTCGACCGCGCCGCCGCCCCTCAGATAATCAGCGCCTACGCACAGCGCGACATGCAGCGCGTAAGCTACTTAGCCAACAAGACGGGCCGCTTCAACCTGCTGCTCTTTGAAGTAATCTTCTTCAGCCTCTGGGTCGAATTGGACTACGTGCTCGGCCTATGGTTAGGGCATGTGCCTGAGGGGGCAAGCCTCTTCGTGAGGATTTACCTGCTCGTGGCAGGCGTGGCGCTCAGTAGCGGCGGCCTCAGCCACGTAGTCAGGGCCTACGACGACGTGAAATGGTTTCAGATAGAGCAGAGCACGTTCTACCTGCTGTGCATCCCGATAGGCTACGGTCTATATGGCGTGGGCTTTCCGCCGCCCACAGTCCTCGTGCTCTTCGTCGGCGCCGACCTGAGCCACCGCGTAATGCAGCTCGTACTGCTGCGGCGCCTGGCGGGCTTCGACTCGGGACGCTATGTGAGGGAGGCATACCTGCGCCCCTTGCTTGTAGCCATGGTGATGGGAGTGGGCGTCGGCCTGTACCCGCTCTGCGGAGTGACGGCGGTGGCCGGACGCTGGACCGCCATGCTCCTGACCTTCACTGCCACGGCCGGCCTCACCCTGGCGATAGGTCTGACGAAGAGCGAACGGCAAGCCCTGCTCCACTTGCTGCCGTGGAAAGTACGGTATATGCGGTAGACGCAGACCCTCACCGCATATACCTCCCTCTATATATAGCCCCACCCCACCCACACACGACACCGATGAAGACGAAAGCAGTCTATGTAGTGGTCAGTGGCTCTCAGGACGTCTACTTCGAGCAGGCCTGGGTCTCGGCATGGTCACTCAAGCACCACAACCGCGGGATGGAAGTGGTGTGCGTGGTCGACGAGGCCACCTACACGCATGTCATGAACAGCCACCGGCGTGGAGCGCTGGCGGTGATGGACCGCATAGTGAGGGTGACCACCCCCGAGGGAATGAGCCCCATGCTGCGCTCACGCTGGCTGAAGACCGGGCTGCGCCGGCACGTGGCAGGCGACTTCCTGTTCATCGACACCGATACGGTCATAGTGGCACCGCTCACTGAGATAGACCAGCTCGACGGGGTGCTCATGATGGTGCCCAACGGACACTGCCGACTCGCCGACTCGCCCGAGCGCGACAACCTGGAACGTACATTCCGCAAAATCTTCGACCAGCCCCTGAAGGGGGAGAAGTATTACAACAGCGGCGTCATCTACTGCCGCGACTGCGCAGACACCCGCCGGTTTTACGACCGATGGTTCGAGCACTGGCAGCACAGCGTGCGCCGCGGCGTCGCCATAGACCAGCAAGCCCTGCAACGCACCCAGCAGGAGCTGGGCCTCATCACCGAGATGGACGGTGCATTCAACGCTCAGGTGCGCTTCTCCGTGAGATACCTCATGACGGGCAAGATACTCCATTACTTCAACCACATGCTGCCGCTCAACGACGCCACGCCTTTCTACCACAGCGGCGTCTACGAGCAAGTGAAGCGCGACGGCACGATAAGCCCCGCCGTGGAGCGCCTCATACTTCAGGCCAGGGAGAACTACGCTGTGCAGTCGTACATCGTGGCAGGGCGTGAGCTGGAGGTGCGTAACGGCAATGCCTTCAGGCTGCTTCGCCTCGTCTATGAGAGATGGCCGCGCTGCTATCGCCTGCTCGACCTCATCTGCAAGCTGCCGTGCAGCCTGCTCATCCGTTTCAAGAAATGCTGAAAGCCCTTTCCTATCTCTTAGAATACGGCCCGCGCCTCTCGGCGTGGGTCCTGCTCACCAAGGCGACGCGACGCGTAGGCCTCCACGACATCTCACGCCGCTGCGCACGCCGCAAAGACAAGGCGGCCCTCAAGATAGTCAAGCCGCTCGTCAAGCTCGCCGCAAAGACAAGCTGCGAAGAGAGACCCGTACAGCCCTCAGACTACGTGTGGACCATGTGGTGGCAGGGCGAAAGCAAGATGCCGCGCTCGGTGAAGGCCTGCGTCGAAAGCCAGCGCCGCCACCTCGAAGGCCGGCACGTCGTCATCACCGAGGAGAACGTAAAAGACTATCTCGAGCTGCCTGCCTACATCCGGCAACGCGTCCGCGAGGGAAGCCTCGACATCACCCACCTCTCTGACCTCATCCGCTTCGAGCTGCTATACCACTACGGCGGTCTGTGGATAGACGCGACCGTCATGGTGACGGCTCCCTTCAGCGTGCCCAACAAGCAGCGTCTCTGGACATGGAAGGAACCCATGCCGCAGATAAGCTGCATCTCGAAGGGACGCTGGTGCATCGGCCTTATATATACACCCAAGGACCACGCCTTTGCTCGCTACATGTGTGACATCACGGCGGCCTTCTGGCTGGAACACTCGCAGCTGATTGATTACCACGTCACCGACCTCTTCATCGCCGGCGCGCTCCGCCGCCACCCGCTCTTCGCCCGCGAGTGGGAGGTGCTGAATTATCGCCATGGCCTTTACGGCAACGCCAAACGCCTTCAGAAAGAAGGGTCGACCAAGCACATGGAGGCTTTCTACCATACAGCGCCCTTGCACTACGTCACCTGGAAGAAGGCATACCCTCTCGTCACCTCGGCAGGCAAGCCCACGGTTATGCAGAACCTGCTCAACGAGTTTGCGCCCGACGCAGCCCTTAGCTGACCGCATCGACATGAAAGCACGCCCCCTTTTCTCCATCGTCACCGTATGCTACCAGAGCGCCGGCAGCATTGAGCGTACCCTGCGCTCCGTGCTAGCCCAGCGGTGGACCGACTACGAGTATCTGATTATAGACGGCGCCTCGACCGACACCACTGTCGACATCATCCGCCGCCTTGCCCCGGAGTTTGAGGGCCGGCTGCGGTGGTGGTCTGAGCCTGACAAGGGCATCTACGACGCATTCAACAAGGGCATCAAGCAATCCCGCGGCAGCTATATATGGCTCGTCAACTCCGACGACTATCTCGAGCCCGACGCCCTCACCGTCCTCGCCCCCGTGGCTGCGGCCCACTGCGGCGAGCGCACCATCATCGAGGGCGTGGCCCGCTTGGAGCAGCCCGACGGCAGCTACCGCCTCTCACCCCTCAGCACCGACGCCACCCGGCACGCCTTCTACCGCCGCAGGCTGTTGGGCATCACTCACCCCGCCGCGGTGTTCAGTCGCGAGGTCTATGCTTCCGTGGGTCTCTACGACGACCGCTACTTCATCCTCGGCGATAAAGACCTCTTCGTGCGCTGTATGGAGCAGGGCGTGGGCTTCGTCACGCTGCCTCGCCCACTCACCACAATGAGCTACGGCGGCATCTCCACCCGCCTGCATCACCGCAAGTGGCTCGCCGACCAGTGGTTGGCGTCATGCAAATTCGGCCGAGGCCGCCTCGGCGCCATCCTCCTCTTCTGCCGTATCTTCGCCATGTACTTAGGCCGGCGTGCCCGCGGTCTGTGTGCCAAGCTGGGCCTCACGGGCCGCCGTCACCGCAGCCATACCTAACTTTTCCTTTTTATCCCCATGTACGCCCGTTATTTCAAGAGGTTTTTCGACTTCACGCTCTCGCTGCTGGCCCTCCTCGTGCTGGCTCTGCCGCTGCTCGTGGTGGCTCTGGCCGTCCGCGTCGCCGTAGGGAGGCCTGTGTTGTTCCGTCAGCAGCGCATCGGCAAGGGCAATCGTCCCTTCACCATGTACAAGTTCCGTTCCATGACCGAGGCCCGCGACAGCCGCGGCGTATATCTGCCCGACCCTGAGCGCCTTACTCCTTTGGGACGCCTGCTCCGCAGCACGTCCATCGACGAGCTGCCCGAACTGCTGAACGTGCTGAAGGGCGACATGAGCCTTATCGGTCCGCGCCCCCTGCCTGTACGTTATCTGGAGCGCTACACACCCACTCAGCTACGCCGCCACGAGGTTCGTCCGGGCCTTTCGTGTCCCTCGGTGGTGGCCGGCCGCAACAGCGCCACGTGGGAGGCGCAGTTTGAGGGCGATGTGCGTTACGTCGACCACGTCAGTCTGCTCACCGACCTGCATTGCGTCATCCAGACCCTCCGCATCGTCATCTCCCGCAAAGGGGCGGTGGCCGACGACGGCGGTGCCCGCGGAGAATTTATAGGCACGGCCCGCATCGAGGACCTACGCCACGACGCCGAGGGCAACTTCATGAAGCTCTGACCACTGCTTTCCCCATTTACCAAACCTATAACCCCTTCCATCTGAACACCATGAAGAAGATACTCATTGTAGGTGCCGGCGGCTTCGGCCGCGAGTTGCTCCAATGGATACGCGACATCAACGCCGTGGAGCCTACCTGGCAGGTGGCCGGCTTCCTCGACGACAATCTCCATGCCCTCGACGGTCTCGACATAGGCTGCTCCGTGGTCGGCACGATTAGCGGCTGGAAGCCGCAGAGCGACGAGGTCTTTGCCTTAGCCCTCGGCTCGCCGGCGGCCAAGCGTGCCGTCGTGGCCTCGCTGCAGGCCCGCGGCGCTGCCTTCGCCACCGTCATCCATCCCACGGCCCTCGTTAGCCCTTACGCCGTCTACGGCGAGGGGCTCATCATGTTCCCCTTCTCTAAGCTGTCGTGCCAGACCACGGTGGGCGACCACGTCACCATTCTCAGTACGCAGATAGGCCACGACAACGTCATCGGCGACTTCACCGTGGTGAGTGGCGGCTGCAACATACTGCGCAACGTGCGTCTCGGTGCCGACGTCTTTGTGGCCGCCGGTGTGTGCGTGGCCCAGGACGTAGTGGTGGGCGACGGAGCCTACCTCGGCCTGGGGTCGGTGGTGGTCAAAGACGTAGCGCCCCATACCAAAGTCTTCGGCTGCCCGGCCCGCGCAGTGCCCTTCTAAGGGCCCCATCTCATTTACCTCTGACACTATGAAAAGTAAAATAGCCGACGCCTTTTACCGCCACGCTACCCTCACCCCCGACAAGGAGGCCATCATCTGCGACGGCAAGGCCATGACCTACGGCGAGCTTGCCGACTTCGTGAGCCGCCTGTCGCATCTGCTGCTCAGCTGTGGAGCCACCTATGGCGACCACATCGCCATCCCTATGAACAACAGCATCGAGTCGGTGGCCCTCTTCGTCTCGGCTGCCGACCTCGGGCTCTGTCTCGTGCCGCTCAACGCCAGCATGCCCTACGAGGCTGTGAAGGCGGCCATGCAGGCGGCCGATGCCAAGCACCTCATAGCTCGCAGCTCCTTCCTGCGCGACTGCGCCCGCTACGGCCACCGGGTCACGGAGGGCTTCACGCTCTGTCTCGACACCGACTTTGAGGGCGCCGTGCCCTTTTCGCGTATTGACGAGATGCCCGCCACGCGGCCCGACGGCCCCGAAGTGGATGGCGGCGAGACGTACATCCTGACCTTGACGTCGGGCTCGACGGGAAGCCCCAAGCCCATCGACCTGAGCCAGGACAACAAGCTCAACCGCATCATGGCCCACCAACGGGTGTACGCCATCAGCGAGGCCGACCGCATACTTGCAGCCACTCCTCTCTACCATTCGCTGGCCGAGCGCCTCGTGCTCATGCCGCTCGTGCTGGGCGCCACCTGCGTCCTCCTGCCGCGCTTTACGCCGCAGCTGTGGATTGACTGCGCCCGAAGCCTCAAAGCCACCTTCACCATAGCCGTTTCGGCCCAGCTGGCCCAGATACTCGACGTGGTGAAGCAGTGGCAAATACCGCCCATCGCTTCGTTTCGCGCCATCGTCTCTTCGTCGGCCCTCTTGGAGCAGGACGTGAAGCTGGAACTGACGCGCCTGCTGCCCTGCGAGTTTCACGAGATGTACGGCACTTCTGAGACGTCGACTGCCACGTCTATCTGCTTTCAGCAAGAGCCTTCGAAGCGCGACTCCGTGGGTCGCGCCTTCGACGGGGCCGCCATCGCCATTCTCGACGACGAGGGCCGCGAGTGCGCCCCCTACACCGTGGGCGAGATAGCCGTAGCCTCGCCGCTGCGCTGCAAGGGCTACTACAAGTTGCCTGCCCTCATGGACGAAGCCACCACCCGCGGCTTCTTCCGCACCGGCGACCTCGGCAGCGTCGACGCCGACGGCTACCTCTACTTCGCCGGCCGCAAGAAGGAACTCATCATCACGGGGGCCGTCAACGTATATCCGGCCGACATCGACACCGTGGTGGCTCGCATGGAGGGCATTGCCGAATGCGCGGCCTTCAGCTTCCCCGACCATAGGCTGGGCGAAGTGGTGGCTCTGGCCGTCGTGACCAAGCCCGGCACGGTGTTTCAGAAACGCCGCATACAGACCTACTGCGCCCGCCACCTCGCTGACTTCCAGCAGCCGCACAAGATCTTCAGGGTCGACGCGCTGCCGCGCAACGCCATGGGCAAGCTGAGGCGCAACGATATTCTCCCCCTCGTCAGGGAGGCTGCCATCGACTGACGCCGACGCCGAAAGCCGCCGGCCCGCTGCTTCCCGCCATCTCTCACTACCATTTCCACCAATGGGCCAAGCTCCGCCGCTTCGCCTGCCCCCACTCCCCGCTTATGGAACGCATCACAGATTTTGTCACCGACTACATCCAGCGTGAGTACACGCTTCCGGCCGACACCGACCTCATGGCCCTCAACTACGTAGACACAGGCTACGTCGACTCGTTAGGCTTTGTCCAGTTCATCGCACTTATCGAAGACGAGTTTGGCATACAGTTCAGCGACGACGAGATAGAGAGCGACGACATCAAGGTGGTGGGCCGCCTCATCGCCATGGTCGAGGCCCATCTGGCCGGATAGGGGGCTGCCCGGGTGCTACCTGCCCTTCTGCGCAGTCGCCGTCACGTTTCCCTTACTTACCTGAAAGGCACCATGCACAAAGACCACCTCACTCTCGGCATGGCCGGCGCCGGCCGTGCCACTGAGCTGCACATGAGCGCCCTGCGCATGTTCAGCGGGTTTCCCGTACGCCTCAAGCACATCATCGCTCCCCGGCAGGCGCAGGTAGAAGCTGCCCGCGAGCGCTGGGGTTTCGAGCTGGCCTCATGCCGCTTCGGCGACCTGCTGGCCGACCCTGAGATCGACGTCATCGACATCTGCACGCCGCCTTACGTACACGAAGAAATGATTGAGGCGGCTCTCGCGGCCGGCAAACACGTCATCTGCGAGAAGCCCCTTACGGGATACTTCGGCCGCGAAGGCGACCCGCAGCCCGTGGGGCAATGCGTGTCGAAGGTCACCATGTACCGCCACCTGCTCGAACGGCTGGCCCATCTGAGGCAGGTGGTGGAGCGCAGCGGCAAGCAGTTTATGTATGGCGAAAACTTCATCTACGCGCCGGCCATCATCAAGGCGGCCGAGATAGTGCGCGCCAAGAAGAGCCGCATACTCTTTGCCAAGGGCGAAGAGAGCCTCAAAGGGTCGAGCTCGCCCGTGGCCGGAGAATGGAGCAAGACGGGCGGGGGCACCTTCATACGCACCGGCTCCCACCCCTTGGGCGCCATACTCTGGCTGAAGCGGCAGGAGGCTCTCGCACGCGGTACGGACATCAGGGTGACGGCCGTACAGGCCGACATGACGCGCCTCACACCCTCGCTCACCGTCCACGAACACCGTCACATAGCGGCCCGGCCGCACGACGTCGAGGATATAGGCACCGCCATACTCTCCTTCAGCGACGGCTCGCGGGCCGTCGTCATGGCCAATGATACCCTGCTCGGCGGCAGCCGCAACTACGTGGAACTCTACTGCAACGACGCGGCCATACACTGCAAGCTGACCATGGCGGACATGATGGAGACGTACTTCCTCGACGAGGAGGGGCTCGGCGATGTAGAAATCTCGGAAATGCTGCCCAGCAAGACGGGATGGAACAAGCCTTTCCTGCTCGACGAGGTGATGCGCGGATACGCCAACGAGATGAAAGACTTTATGGAGTGTGCCCTCTACGGACGCTGCCCCAAGGCTGACTTCAATGTGGCTTACGAGACGACGCGCATCATCTATGCCGCTTACATGTCGGCCGAGCTGGGACGACGCGTCGACCTCTGACCGGCGAGGGCCATGCAGAGGCAGACTGACCTACATGTACATCTAAGATTTCCTACATGTACATCTAGTTTTTCCTGCATGTACATCTA
>CAMAMB010000002.1 GCA_945836755.1 uncultured Bacteroidales bacterium | reverse complement strand
GCGGAAGCTGGGGGATTCGAACCCCCGGTACGGTAAACCCGTACGTCAGTTTAGCAAACTGGTGGTTTCAGCCACTCACCCAAACTTCCGTTTTATAATCAACTCCGGGGGAGGGTATCTCCCGAATTGCGGTGCAAAGATATACCTTTTATTTTAACCGGCAAATCCTTGCAGGGATTATTTCATCATTTTTCTTCGATATGGCGTACAATTCCCTGTTTGGCCTGGCTGATGAAGGTGAGAATGTTTTCAATCTCTGCGCTCATGGGAATTTGTTCGGGTATCTTGATGACGGCATCTTCGAGGCTGAAGTTGCCGGTGTAGATGATGCGGAAGGTGTTGGCAATGTGGCGCAGGATGCGGTCTGTGGTATGGAAGTGGCGCAGCACTACGCTGTTGACACCGTGGTAAGCGGCGGGGTTGCCTCCGAGAATAATGTAGGGGGGCACGTCTTTGGAGACACGGCATCCGCTCTGTATCAGGGAGAACAGACCTACGCGCACATGGGCCTGGATGACTACGCCGTTGCTGAGGATGGCGCAGTCGTGTATCTCGCTCTCACCTGCGATGCAGCTGCCAATGCCGATGACACACTTGTTGTTGATGGTGACGTCGTGGCAGATGTGTACGCGGTCCATGATGAAGTTGCCATCGCCGATGATGGTGGCTGTCTCGGGCTTTGTGCCGCCTGCAATGACCACATTCTCACGTATTTGGTTGTCGTTGCCTATCACTACGTGGGTGGGTTCGCCTTCCACGTAATGGAAGTCCTGTGGCTTGGCGCCGATGACGGCATTGTGGTAGATATGGTTGCCGGAACCGATGGTGGTGCCGTTGAGGATGGAGGCGTGAGGTTCGATGATGCAGTTGTCGCCGATGACCACGTCCTTCTCTATGTAGGCGAAGGGAGCTACCTCAACGTTGGCTCCTAACTTGGCTTCGGGGTGGATGTATGCTAACGGGCTTATCATGTGAGTAGGGGTATTAGGTGATTATTTCTCTCTGCCTCCGCCGAGGGCCTGATAGAGGTTGATGCCGGCCTGCACCTTGTCAAATCGTACAGAGATAAGGTTGAGCTGTGCCTGGATGAGGCTTTGTTGTGCTGTCAGCACTTCGAGATAGGTGGTCTGGTTGGTGTGTGTGAAGAGCATCTGTGTCTGCTCGAGCGTATGATTGAGCTGTTCGACCTGCTTCTCTCTGGCTGTCTCCTGAAGCTGTGCGGACTGATAGGCTGACAGTGCGTTGCTCACTTCGTTGCCTGCATTGAGCAGTGTGTTCTTGAACTGGAGCAGCGTATTCTCATATTGCAACTTCGAGACCTTCAGCTGGGCGGTCAGCTGTCCGTTGGCGAAGAGGGTCTGAGAGAAGGAGGCAATGGCTGAGGCAAGTATCTTACCGGGGTTGACGATGAGCCCATAGTTATTGGTCCATGCAGCCTGGCCGGTGATGGTCAGGGAAGGATAGAAACTGCTGCGGGCAACGTTGATGTTGTAGAACGATGCCGCAATCTGGGCTTCAGCCGCCCGCACGTCGGGGCGATTGGCGAGGAGCTGGAGCGGAATGCCCGTGGAGTAGCTTGCGGGGAAGCCATCAGCCGCGAAGGCGTTTCTCTCGATGGGGTGGGCCGGCTCGGCCAGCAGGGTGCAGAGGCTGTTTTCGGCTTGGCGTATGTTCTCTTCAAGCACGGGGATGGAGGCTTCGAGCTGGTAGTAGTTGGCGCGCGCCTGACCTACAGCGGCTTCTGTAGTCATGCCGCCCACTTTCATGGCTTCCATGACACGCACGTTCTCCTTCCAGATTTCTACGGTCTCTTTGGTGGTCTTGAGCTGCTCGTCGAGCATCTGCAGTGTGTAGTAGAGGTTGGCCACGCCGGCTATGAGGCTGGTGCGCACTGCCTGCCGATATTCTTTGGTGTACTCCAAATTGGCCTGTGCCTGCTTCTTGATGTTCCGCTTGCTGCCGAGAGCACCAATTTGCCAGGAGGCAGTGAGGGGGAAGCTGTATGTCTGAGTGGCCTTGCCGTAGTCCCAGCTGGTAGCAGTGCCTTGTCCGCCAAGGGTGAGGCTTGGCAGATAGGCCAGTCTCGCTATCTTGAGAGCTTGTTTGCTCTGCTCAATGTTGAGCTCAGTGCTTTGGAGGTTGAGGTTGTTTTCTAAAGCCTTCCGGATGAGGCTTTGCAGCTTGGCATCGGTAAAGACCTTCTGCCAAGGGGTGTTGCCGAAGTTGGTGGTGTCGGCCTGGACCACCTGATAGGTGGCCGTGGTGTCGCGGTATAGCTTCTCTATACCCTGTGTCAGCTCTTCGGGGCGCTCGTAGTTGCTGTATTGCTTACAGCCGGTGAGCAGAGCTGTACACGCAACTATATATATGGTCTTTTTCATTACAGAGAGTTTTGTAGAGATAAGGACGTTCAGCATTCGGCCTGTTGGAGCACTCGCCATGGAGCGCCCCAGCAGTAGCCGGTGCTTAGTTGTTTGTATACTGTTCGATGTCAGAGTCAGCCTCAGAGGTTTCAATATCGCCCCAGGTCATTGGGGTAATCTTCTCTTGCAGATATTGGAAGATGACAAAGAGCACGGGCACGATGAAAATCTGGAAAATCATACCTATCAACATACCACCGATGGCGGTTGTTCCGAGCGAACGGTTGCCGTTGGCACCTACGCCAAAGGCGAACATCATAGGTAGCAGACCGATAATCATGGCCAACGAGGTCATGAGGATAGGACGCAGACGAGCACCGGCACCGAGTACGGCGGCCCATGAGATGCTCATGCCCATCTTGCGGCGATCAAGGGCAAACTCTACAATAAGAATGGCATTCTTAGCGAGAAGACCCATCAACATGATAAGGGCAATCTGTACGTAGATGTTGTTGGTTGCTTCGCCGAATATGGGGATTACGCTGTTGAGGGCGCCCATGCCTTGTATGAAGACAAATGAGCCTGCGAGGCCGAAGGGCACTGAGAGGAGCACGGCGAACGGTAGGATGTAGCTCTCGTACTGGGCAGAAAGCAGCAGATAGATGAAGACGAAGCATAGCACGAAGACGATGGCTGTGGTGCTGCCGGAGCTCTCTTGCTCTTCGCGTGTCTGTCCGGAGAACTCGTACGAGTAGCCTTGGGGAAGGTTGCTCTTGGCCACTTCCTCGATGGCCTTAATGGCCTGACCGGAGGTGTAACCCGAGGCAGGGTTACCATTCACGGCCATGGAGGTATACATGTTGAAGCGGTTGATGTTGTCAGGGCCATAGTGCGGCGTGATGGTGAGGAACTCCGTGATGGGGGCCATCTCGCTGCCGTTGCGCACCTTTATCTTGTAGAGACTTTCATAGTTCTGGCGTTCGTTACGCTCGGCCTGCACCATGACGCGGTATATCTTACCGTAGCTGTTGAAGTTAGATGCGTAGAGACCACCATAGTAGCCTTGCAGTGTGCTCAGAATGTCTCTCGGAGAGATGCCGGCGCGCTTACATTTAGCCGCATCGATGTCAATCATGAACTCGGGGAAGTTGGGGCTGAAGCTGGTCTGTGCCGACTCAATTTCAGGGCGCTTGGTAAGCTCTGCCAGGAACGACTTCGCCACTTCATAGAACTTGTTAAGGTCGCCGCCGGTACGGTCCTGCAGGTTGAGGGCGAAACCATTGGACACACCGTAACCGGTAATCATAGGTGGCTGGAAGAAGAGTACCTGCGCATCCTTGAATACATCGCGTGAGCGCAAGTAGAGGTTGGCGAACACTACCGTGGAACTCTCTTTCATGGAACGTTCTTCCCAGTCCTTGAGCTTGACGATGAAGGAACCGTAAGAGGGACCCTGTCCGCCCATGAAGCTGTAGCCGGAAATAATGGTACTCTGCTCTACAGCGGGTACGGAGCGCACGAGGCTGTCGACGCGTTGCAGATATGCCTCGGTGCGGTCTTGTGAAGTACCGGCCGGCATGGTGACACAGCCCATGATGGTACCTGTATCTTCTGTGGGCACCATGGCAGTAGGTGTGATGTTCATGAGCCATATCAGGAGGGCGATTGAGGCGGCTACCAGACCCATGGAAAGGATGGGGCGCTGGATGAACTTCAGTACCCACTTCTTATAGCGTTGCAGAATGCGCTCGTAGCTCTCGTTGAAGGAGTTCATAAACTTCTTCGTCGACAAGCCGATAAGGCCGAGAATGGCTATGATGCTGAAGATGACGGTGAGAATGGGGTGCTCACTGAAAGAGTATACGCCGAAAATCATGCCGAGGATGGCAATGACCACAAAGGCAAGAGTGATAGAGGGGTGAAGTATGCGGCCGATGGCTTCTGCGTAGCGGTTGAGGAAGGTCTGGCCGGCTGCTTTGTAGGCAGTGCCGAGGCGTTCCTTGAGAGTGGCCTCATCCTCTTTCTTGTGTGGCTTCAGAAGAATGGCGCACAGGGCGGGAGAGAGGGTAAGGGCGTTGATAGCTGAGAAGCCGATGGCGATGGCCATGGTCAGACCGAATTGGCGGTAGAATGTTCCTGCTGTGCCTGACATGAAACTTACGGGGATGAAGACCGCCATCATGACCAGGGTAATGGAGACAATGGCGCCGCCGAGCTCGCGCATGGCATCGATAGAGGCTTTCTTGGACGAGGTGTAGCCTTGGTCCAGCTTGGCATGGACACCTTCGACCACGACGATGGCATCGTCCACCACAATGGCAATGGCAAGCACCATGGCCGAGAGGGTAAGCAGGTTGACTGAGAAGCCAATAGCGTAGAGCATGAAGAAGGTACCAATCAAGGCGACGGGGATGGCGATGGCCGGGATGATGGTGCTGCGGAAGTCTTGCAAGAAGATGAACACCACGATGAACACGAGGATGAAGGCCTCGATGAGGGTCTTGATTACTTCATGGATAGAGGCGAAGAGGAAGTCGTTGACGTTCTGTGCCACGCGGATGGTCATACCGTTGGGCAGGTCTTGCTCACATTCCTTCAGCAGGTCCTGAATGTCTTCGACAATCTGGGTAGCGTTGGAGCCGGCTATCTGCATGACAAGACACGACACAGACCTGTGGCCGTTTACGCGACCGGAGAAGGAGTAGGTGCTTCTGCCCAGTTCCACCTTGGCCACATCTTTCACTCTGATGAGGGTACCGTCGGCGTTGGAACGTATTACCATGTCCTCAAATTCTTCAGGCGTGGAGAGACGTCCCTTGTAACGCAGCGTGTATTGGAAGGTCTGGTTTTCGCGTTCACCGATGCTACCGGGGGCTGCTTCAATGTTTTGCTCCGCCAGGACGGTGGTGATGTCGGCAGGCATGAGGTGATACTCGGCCATCTTCTCCGGGTTGAGCCAGATACGCATGGAGTAGTCGGCACCCATAACCATGGCATCGCCCACACCTTTCACACGTTGTACCTGAGGGATGATGTTGATCTTGGCGTAGTTTTCGATGAAGTCAGGTGTATACTTGTCAGCTTCGTCCACTATGGAGAAGATGATGAGCATGGAGCTTTGGCGCTTCTGGGTGATGACACCCACCTGTGTGACCTCAGAAGGCAGGAGGCCTTGTGCCTTAGAGACACGGTTCTGCACATTGACGGCAGCCATGTCCGGGTCGGTGCCTTGTTTGAAGGTGATGTTAATCTCGGCGGCACCTGTATTGGTAGCTGTGGAAGTCATGTAGTCCATGTTCTCCACACCATTGATTTGCTCCTCGAGGGGGGCAATCACTGAGTTAAGTACGGTCTGTGCATTGGCACCCGTATAGGTTGTGCTTACCTCGATGGTAGGAGGAGCTATATCAGGGTATTGCGTAATGGGAAGGGATACCAGGCCCAATACACCCAGTATGACAATCACTACCGAGATTACGGTAGATAGCACGGGGCGGTTGATAAATCTATCTAATTGCATGATAACTTCTTCGTTACTGATGGTTTTCACGGGGTGCTCTCCCCCTCAGACTGGGAAGGGCAGAGCCGAGGTGTAAACGTCAAATCGTGTTCAGCTTATATATAGAGAGGGGACGCATCTGATAGTAAGAGGCGCGGTGACGCTTCCTGGTTATCAGTTCTCGCCCGGCATCTTGCCGTCTTTGAGGGCCTGCTTGGCTTTCTCGGCTGCCTGATTGGCCTGAGCGGGTGTAATGGGGTTGATGACCATTTCGTTTTTGAGCTGGTTGACTCCATCCACTACGACGCGCTCGCCCACTTTGAGGCCGGAGGTCACCACGTAGTTCTGGCCGTCGTGCTGTGTCAGCACCTCTATCTCGCGGCTCTGCACCTTGTTTCCGGCGCCTACTACATATACGAAGTGCTTGTTCTGTATGTCGAAGGTGGCCTTCTGGGGAATGATGATGGCGTTGTCAGCGTGGGTGGGAATGAGGATAGAGCCTGTGCCGCCCGAACGGAGAACGTGGCCCGTGTTCTTGAAAGTGGCTCTCATTTGTACGGCGCCGGTGTTCTGGTCAATCACTCCGCTTACGGTGCTCACGGTGCCGGTGCTGCCGAAGTCTGTGCCGTCAGCCAGTTTGAGCGTGACGGCAGGCATCTTGGTGATGGCTGTATGGAGGCCGCCTTGTTCACGCGTCAGTGTGAGGAGCTGCTTCTCTGTCATGGAGAAGTAGACGTACATCTCTTCAATGTTGGATACGGTGGTGAGAGGCTGGGCGTTAGAGGCGCTGACGAGGCTTCCCACGCGGTAGGGGATGGAACCTACTACGCCGTTGGTGGGACTGGAAACAGTGCACCAGCGCAGGTTGTCGCGGGCGCTCATAAGCTGGGCTTCGGCCTGAGACAGCTGGGCCTTGAGGCTTTCAAGCGTGTTCTTGGCCATCTGCATGTCATAGTCGGAGATGATGTGCTGCTCGAAGAGAGACTTCTTGTTCTGTACAGTGAGTTCCTGCGAGGCAATGTTTGCCTTGATTACCCGCACCTGTGCTTCAGCGCTTTTGACGGCAGCCTGATAGGTTTCGGAGTCAATGAGGAAGAGGGGCTGACCTTTTGTTACCGTAGCACCTTCGTCTACGAGCAGCTTGGTCAGGTAGCCGGATACTTTGGGGCGTATCTCAATGTCCTGCTTGCCCTTGATTGTGGCCGGGTATGAAGTCTGGAGGTCGGCAGAGGTGGTCTGCACGGTGATTACAGCGAAGTCTTTATTGGCTTCTGGCATTTGGCTTGACTTACTTCCGCAGGCGGTGAGTAGCAGGGCGGAAAGCATACATAAAGCGATTTTCTTCATGTGTGTTCTTATTAAGTTGTGATAGTGTATTTGTTGGGTTGGGTGGATGGGTGCTGGGGCGCAGACGTTGCTGCCGGGAGGCTGGTTAAGTGGAAGAAAGACAGCCTACCTCAGACAGTCTGCAAAGGTAGGTTAAAAACGCTCTCGGCCTTTTGGGTTTTCATGAAAATGCGTTGCCCGTTATGTTTTTTTAGTAGAAGCACATGTTCGTTTTATTTCTGGAAGGCTGTTTTAGCATTTAGAGATGGCAATATATGGGCAATGTGTGCCGGGGTAATGTCCGGGATAGAGGTGATGGTTTGAACCATCTCGAGGATGCGGTGGGGGTAGGAGGGTGACGTTGTGTCAGTAGGCCAGACGCACATTGTCAATCCATAGGGTATTGCCCACGCTCCCTATGTATGCGCCTCCGTGACTTGAGTCGAATTGCAGGACGAGGTGGGTAGGTTGTTCGTTGGCTGCGGCCCATCCCACTTCTTTCACGGCTACCATTTTTCCTTTTGAGTTCTTGGCAAATTTGGTGTTGTCGCCTGCGGTGAGAGCCCAGGCCTCGTTGTAGTATTTCTGGCTGCTGATGTCTCCGTAACTAATGCTAAAGTATTGGTTTTCTTTCCATTCTGAGCTTTTGGTGAAGCGATGGACGAGCGTTCCCACCCGTTTGGCGTAGATGTTGCCCTTGGCGTCCTCCCATCTTTTCTGCAAGTAGAGAATGCAGTCAGCGTAGTCGCGTCCGGCCACCTTGCTTCCCTTGCCCAGTCCGTTCTGTCTGATGCGGTTGGGCTCGCCTGTCAGGTGGACTTTATAGTCGAAGACGAGAGCTTTGGGACGTGCGGTGAAGGGTATGCCTGCGTCGAGCTTGCTCATGGGGTTCTTGGTGTCGCGTATAGGCTCCTGTGTCTTGCCGAGGTAGATGCTTCCGGCGGCCAGCACCTTGATGTTGATAAGTCCCAAGACCTTGCACTCCACGATGTGGGTGTATAGCTTGGCGCAGTTGCCGTGGCCGGGATGGCTGTCCTTGTATACGCTGACGTTGGTCTTGGTCACACCGGACACTTTGGCCCATACGTTGGATGTGCCCCAGGGTCCGCCTATGTCGTAGAGGGTGACTGTCTTGCCGCCAATGATGCCGCTCTCTTTGATGGTGCGTGTGCTCCAGGTGTCGAAGTTGCCGCGACTGAGAAACTTGGTGCCGCTCTCTTGGGCCTCGGCAAGGCGGAGATACTCGAGGCTATAGGGAAGGGCGTTCGTCGGACTGACGAGGAGCAAGCATAGGGTGAGAATGAGGGATATGCGTTTCATGATGTTTGGAGTATATGTCTATTTAACCGGTGTAAGTTGCTGTATCTTTGTGATGTATCTTTGTCTGTTCTGATAGCTTGTGCGCTTTGCTGTTGAGCCTTCTGCCGGTGATGGGCTTTGTGTCGGTGTGGGCTTAGAAGGCTTCGTTGATGTTGAACACTATGCCGCAGTCGCCGTCGCGGGTGATGCCGGCGTCCAATCGTATGTTGATGCGGTTTTTGAACTCCCAGCGGTAGCCTACTCCGCCGTTGGGCAGGATGTGTTGCCAGCGCATTTCGTCGAAGCGCCTGAAGGGGTGTCCGAAGGCTATCCAGGCAGCCAGGCCGTTGCGTCCGCGCAGGTGTTGGCGTAGTTCGAGCTGTGTCTCGATGAGGCTTTGGTCGCGGTAGTGGCCTTCGTAGTAGCCGCGCAGTCGGTCGGTGGTGCCCGTTTCTGCCATCATGCACCAGGGTACATACCCGTAATTGAAGAGGCCATGCAGTTCCCATGCCAGCACGCCCCCTTTCCAAACTTTTTTATAGGTGCTGAAGGTGGTCTCGGTGGTGCCGAACCCGAAGCCTTCGGTGGCGAGGGCTTTGGGGCTGGCGGTTTGGTCTAACTGGAAGAAGCAGCCGCGTGTGGCATTGAGCATGAAGTCGCGCGAGTCGTAGGTCACGCTGATACCGGCCGTGAGGGCGTGAACGATGGCTGCTTGGCCGTGCCATAGGTGGAGCATCTCGGTGTCACGCTTCTTGGCCTGAAACCATCTGTACTGCACCATGGGGCCCACGTAGAGGTGGCGCGCCGGCTGCCACATGAACCTTACGAGGCCGTAGAGCCTGTTGCGCGTGTACTCCGTCTCGTTGGCGTCTTGCTTGTTCTCTTCAAATCCTATGCCCCAATATTTGGTCTTGAAGGTCGATACGTTGATCTTATAGTCGGTCCGTGTCTTTCCTCTTTTGGTGTAATGTGCCCCTCGCATGCCTATGAGGAAGAAGCCTCCGGTGGTCATGTCTGTGAAGACGGAAGCATTTGATCGCGGCGTGGTCGGGTCGAGGCGGTGGGTGGAGTAGGTGAGTGTGCCCAGGATGCCGAGTCCGAGGCCGGTGGTCGAGGAGTAGTGAGGGCCGGGTATGATGCCGAAGTCTTTGCCCTGGTCGGGGGGCATCTTGTTGGCATCGCGCAGGTAGCGGTATGCCTTGCCCACGAGGCCCCGTTCATAGAAGTGGGTACGGTGTGGCAGGGTGTCGGTGGTGTCGGCTTTGAGTTCCAGGCTGTCGGCCTGCGCAGGCTGTACGACAGGGTTGCTGTCGTTAGACTGAGGCATGGCCATGCTGTGCAAGGGGCACAAGGCAGCAGCTGCAAGCGCGAAGAGTAGACGTAGAGACATGTGTGTGGACTATGGGATGCGATGTGGGCGGAGGCGCCATTCATTGAGGGTGGCCTGCGGCAGAAGCAAGGAGAGGCCTGACGGCCTCCGGTCGCGGGCTACTGCATGGCGGCAGTCTGTAGTGGCAACAAAAGTACGCATTTATATAAAACTGAAATTCTCTTTGCGGTTTTTTAAGTGTGCCACGCCCCATTTCGTCCTTCTTTCGTGCCTTACAGGCTTGACAGGGCCGCGGCGTGACTTCCTACCTCGCAGCGTCCGCAGAGCCTGCCATGATGGAGGCAGGCGGGGAGATAAGCGTGATAAAATGAAACAGCGGCTTGCAAAATCGGCCTGCTCAGCCCCGGAAAGGGTATCTTTTTGAGGGAGGATATGCTATAAAAGAATAGAAATCTTTTACTTTGCAGTCTCTTTTCAGCCGTACTTCCCGGTTACGGGGTGTGCGCCCGTCAAATTTGCATTGCCATGCTTGTTTTCAATCATCAATCTGAACTTGTGGCCGCACTTGCCACAGCGCGCTCGGCCGGTCGCAGCATCGGCCTGGTGCCCACTATGGGAGCCCTGCATGAGGGCCACGCCTCGTTGGTGCGCCGTTCGGTGGCTGAGAACGACGTGACTGTGGTCAGCGTCTTCGTCAACCCCACCCAGTTCAACGACCCCACCGACTTAAAGAATTATCCCCGCACGTTAGAGGCCGACACCCGGCTGTTGGCACAGCTCGGGGCAGACTTTGTATATGCACCCACGGTTGACGACGTGTATCCCGAGCCCGACACCCGCCGTTTCTCATATCCGCCCATCGACACCGTGATGGAGGGTGCGCGCCGTCCCGGCCACTTCAACGGCGTCTGCCAGATAGTGAGCAAGCTTTTCCAGATAGTCGACCCCACGCGCGCTTATTTCGGCGAGAAGGACTTTCAGCAGATAGCCGTCATCCGTGCCATGGTGCGCGACCTTGGCTTTAAGTTGGAGCTCTGCCCGTGCCCCATCGTGCGTGAAGAGAGCGGGCTGGCCCTGAGTTCGCGCAACACCCTGCTTTCCGACAGCGAGAAGGCAACGGCTGTGCACATCTCCCGGACACTGGCCCGGAGCGTGGACTATGCGCGCACCCACACCGTGGCCGAAACCCACGACCATGTGGTCGACACACTCAACGCCATCGATGGCCTTGAAGTGGAGTACTACGAGATAGTGGACGGCGAAACGCTGCAGCCCGTCAGTGCATGGAACGAGGCTTCCGACGTCGTAGGCTGCATCACCGTCTATTGCGGCCGGCGCCCCGTCCGTCTTATTGACAATATCCACTATATCACTCGCTGACCCGCGCAGGCTCTCTGCGGCCCTCAGCTCCCGGTGACGAGCCGGGGAATGACCTTTAGGCCGTCATGCCTCCTGTCACCCTTCCACCTCTAATCATTCAGACCGTGTTACTCAGTATCCTAAAGTCAAAAATCCATTGTGCCGTAGTCACAGAGGCCAATCTCCACTACATGGGCAGCGTCACCATAGATGTCGCCCTGATGGAAGCTGCAGGCTTGGTGGCCGGCGAACATGTGCACGTAGTCAACAATATGAACGGCGCGCGTATAGAAACCTACGTCATTACGGGCGAGCGAGGCAGTGGTCAGATTTGTCTGAACGGGGCTGCTGCCCGGCTCTTTCAGCCCGGTGACGAGATTATCATCATGGCCTACGCGCAGATGACCCCCGACGAGGCTGCCACCTTCAAGCCGAAAGTAATCTTCCCCATAGGTCCTGACAATCAGCTTTAGGCTTGCGGCCATTCTCATGCAGCGCTCCCACAGCGGCGGCACCCCTTCTGTCGTCACGCTGTGGGAGCGCTGTGGTGTAGAGGGCCAAACCGCCGTAGCTCCAGGCCTTCTCAGCGTGTCGCGAAGCATTCCGGAGAGTGAAATCTGCCCGAATGCCAGGTTGCATTGGGCCGAAAGCAAGGTGGCATCCGCCCGAAAGCAAGGTGGCATTCGGCCCAATGTTACTCACGCCAAGGCTTGCAAAAATGGCGAGATGCCATGCAGCAACGGCGGGACGCGCTACTCCGCCGGGGCGAGGCACTAAAAACAGCCTTAGCGTGGCCCGACGATGCAATGGAGGTGGGTCACGCTAAGGCTGCGAAGAGGAGAGCAGCGGAGTAACGGCTTACTGCCCGGCCTCAGAGGCTGACGGGGAGGAGGCACCGGCATCTGTGCCCACCTCGCCGGCAGGAGACAAAGGCTGGGAAGGGTCGGGCAACGAGGCCAGGTAGAGATGGAGGCTGTGGCTGAGGAGGGACTGCACGAATAAGTAGATGAAGAGCAGGATGGTGCAGACCGCGATGCCCGTGACAGGCAGGGCGAGGGGCAAGGATGTATCCTCGCCGCGAAGCATGTCGTCGGTGATGGTCAGCACGGGGGCTGCGAAGACCATGGCAGGCAGTACGGCAAGAATGAGCGCTATCGGAGCCATGAAGAGCGAGTAGATAAACTGTTGCAGCAGAGGTTTGCCGAACGAGAGCCGCCAGGCCATCCGCCAGCTGCGCCCTATGGCGAGCGACGGCCAGGCAAGGCTCACTGCGCGCCACACGTTGCTCACGGCTCGGAGCAAGAGGAGCACGACCGGGATGCCTATCGCCCACAGCCAGTGCACCTTCAAGGCTGCCCAGGCAAAGGGGGCGGTCAGCAGGAGTGACACGACGAAAGAGACGAAGGCAATGAGCAGCAGACGGCGAAGGCCCTTGGCGCGGGATACAGGTTTGCCGCCATCAGCTACACCCACCGGCACAGGGCTGTCAGCCCCGGGAGCAAGGTCGGCGTAGGGGGACATGACGTCGGCAGCCATCGTGACAGCGTCAAGGTCGCGCAGGCCGATACGTGTCAGACGCCACCATTGCAGGGCAAGCACGAAGAGCACTACGCCCAGGCCCGTCCACAGGAAGGGAAGGCGTGGCCAGCTCTCTATGGGCAGCACAATATGCAGGAGGTCGGCCGTGCGATAGACGGGGAGGGCCACCTCGCAGAGCATGTATACAAATGAGGCCAGCAGAAACGAGGCGCTGAGTGTGACGATGCTGAGCGGGAGCAGCAGCCGGCGACAGCGACGCCCGTAGGTCAAGGCGTAGACATGCCAGCTAAGCCTCAGACACCGCAGCGGGCCGCGGGGGGATGAAGGAGTATGCATGACGGGATGTAGGGAAATAGTGGGCGAGGGCAGCGGGAGCCTCGTGCCTTATTATTTAATGTGAGCCTTGTCGAGCGCTGCAGCGTAGCGTCCGGCGTTGACGAGATGCTCGTCGTAGGTGACGGCAAAGCGGTGGGTGCCGGAGAAGTCCTCCTTGGCACACATATACAGGTAGTTGTGATCGACAGGGTGAAGCACCGACTCAATGGCCGACAGCGAGGGCACGCAGATAGGGCCGGGAGGCAGTCCCTCGTGGCGGTATGTGTTGTAGGGGCTGTCCGCCTGGAGGTGAACGTGGAGGATGCGTTTCAGCCCGAAGTCGCGAAGGGCAAACTTTACGGTGGGATCGGCTTGCAGCTTCATGCCCCTATGCAGGCGGTTGAGATACATGCCCGCCACCATGGCGCGTTCGTCGAGGGCCTGGGTCTCTTGCTCCACGATGGAGGCCAGCGTCATGGCCATGTGTGGCGTAAGTTGCTGTTTGCGTGCAGCTTCTACTCTTTCGGTGGTCCACCATCGCTTGTAGGCACCGGCCAGTTTGTCCATTACCTGAGCCGGAGAGATGGGCCAGTACACCTCGTAGGTGTCGGGTATGAAGAGGGTGACGGCGGTGGCTGAGTCAAGCTCGTGAGCTTTCATAAACGCCGGGTCGTAGAGGGCAGCAAGCAGGGACTGGGTGTCGGGCTCAATCTGTGCGGCGAGGCGTTCGGCCATCTCTTCGGGGGTGCGTACACAGGCCGGGACGACGAGGCGAACAGGCGACTGTAGGCCTCCGCGCAGCTTGCGCCAAACCGCCCAGGTAGAGCTGCCGTGCCCCGTTGTGTAGCAGCCGGGGCGGACATGCCCGCTATAGTTGCTCACCAAGCATAGCGCCTTGATGGCCCACAGGCGTAGAGGGCCCGCGGCGTGTGTGTCGAGCTGGCGGTAAACGGAGTCGGCCGTATCGGCATGCCTGATGTAGATGTGCTCGCTGTCTGCGGTCTTTGCGAATGGCAACAGGAGGGCGGCTGTCACTGTGAGCAGCATGGCGAGCACTATGGCACAGGCAACGCCCCAGCGCGAAGTGACGAACGATTTGAGGGAAAGGAAGAATGGTTGCATGACAATAAAAAGTCGGCAGGGTGAAAGGAAGAGCCCGCTCTATGGCGGAGCAGGCTGTCAGTGGGTAGGCGCAGGCTCAGTGAGTGTGCTGCCGGGATAGTAATGGGCCAGGATGTCGGTGTAGGTATAGCCTTTGTCGGCCATGACGGCGGCTCCAATCTGGCACATGCCGACGCCATGTCCCCAGCCGGCGCCGGTGAGGCGGAAAGCGTATGGGGCTTCGTCGGAATGGTGGCGGAGCGGATCGACTACAAAGGCCGAGCTGTAGAGGTGAGTGTCGCTCAGCAGGCGGCGTATTTCAAGTTCCTTGCCCACGATGATGCTCTTCGCAGATCCTTCCACGAGGAGGCGAATGAGGCGTCCGCTGGGGCCGCGTTGCAGAGGCTTGAGGGCCACTACTTCGCCCACGTCCTCGCCTATCTTTTCCTTCATCCATTGTGCCACCTGCGTGGCCGTTACCTCAACCTGCCAACGATAGAAGCGCTGTGTGTCAAGGTCATAGTCATTGAGCACCTGGCGCAGGAGCTCTCGGTTGTCAGTGTGACAGAAGGAGGGCGGCGTTGAGCGTATCCACCTGTCAGCCTCAGCCTCCTGAGTGAGGTCGGGCAGGGGGGCACCGTCAGCGTCGCGGAGGGGCACGAGATAGGGCACGTCCTTCTCTTCCCAACAACTGTCGTAGCGCTCAGTGACACCGCCGCAGCACTTGGAGAAACGTGCGTCACAGAGTTGGGCGCCGTAGGTCAGTACCTTGCCACGCGTGGCGTTGACCGCCTTGACCACTTCGGGCGACGTGGCCATGGTGATGCCTTGATAGCGCTGGCAATGGTCGTCGGCGCAGACGTCGAAGAGTGTGTGGTCGCTGCGGTCGTGCCAGCGTATAAACTCATTGTCTTTGTGTACGAAGGTGAAGAAGCCGGTGTCGGAGTGGCCGGATTGGCGGCGCATGATTTGGCTGTAAACCCAGCTGCGTGAGACGACGGCGTGGGCACGCAGCAACTCCTGGGAGGAAGTAGCCTTCATCTCACTTGAAATAACGCTGACGAGATAGTCCTCTATGGGCAAGATGTTGATAGCCACCAGCTTCTGCTCGTCAACCACGATGCGGAGCGTGCCCCGGAAGGTGAGGGCGCGCTGCTGCTGCCAGTGGAAGCCAATACCTATGGTGACGTCGCGGAGTGTAAATTGCGCGTCGGGAGCATCGGGCGTGAAGACGAGCTCGCTGTATACATTGCCGTTCCAGCGTACGCCGCCATCGTCTACTTCTACGAGTTGCTCCGCGGTTACGGGGTTGCCTTTGGCCAGGAAGTGGCCTTGCAGGCAGAACCTTAGGCTGGGGGCTGTGAGCAAGCCGACAGAGAGCGTGGAGTCGGCGTTGGGCCATTCATCGCCGGCAGGCACTACCGCCGTGGAGCGGCTGCGTGAAGGGCGGGTAGTAAGATGGCGGATGAGCGTACTGATTTCGTTGTCGGTGGCAGCCACCTCGCGGAGGATGGCCGCAGCCTTAGCCGTGGTGAGCCGCTTGAAGTCTTCCGGCCGTGGTGTGATGAGGAGGCCACCCATATCGAGCGCGCCGGGACTGACGAGGAGCTTGGCCTTGCCCTCGGCAAACCAGCAGGCCGGACGGTGGGCGCTGCGGGGGAACACGACAGAGATGAGGTTGTCTTGCTTGAGGCAGTCGTCGGTCTCGCGCCACGTGAGCACGTTGATGTCCGGCTCCGTGTGGCTCTCGGCGCGCAGAGAGTCTATGAGCTTGCGCATGAGGAAGGCATGTACCGAGCTGTCACCCTTCACTACAAGGCCGGGGCAGACGTAGCCTCTGAGACGATAAATGCCGCATTGCTCGACGACCGAGGCTAAGGCGTCGTGTGAAGGGGGGGCGGCCACGGGAACGGCGGTGGATGGCTGAAGGTCGAGCGTGCCTTGCAGGTGTTCCTCCACCTCGACGATGTCGTTGTGGCTTGTAGGCCAGACTTTCTCCAGCCTGTTGTCGTAGCGCTTCCAATCTCGCTCGATGGGCACGTGACCACGTCGGCCGGCCTGCAAATGGGCGTGGTCAGGGGCAGAAGCACCACAACGCGGACCATTATAGAAGATAAGGAAGCTGTGGAGGCGCTCGGCCAGCTGTGGCATCACGTCGATAAACTGCTGAAAGCTCTGCGGACAGTGGCGGCGGGTGCTCAATGTGAGGTGCTGCGGCAAGATGGGGAAGGGGTTGACCAGCATCTGAAGATGGCCGCAGATGGGGAACGCTATCTGCTCGGCAGGACGGTTGAGGTCGCAGAGGAAACAGGGCCGCTGGCGTAGAGTCTTCTTGTCAGTCTTGGCGCCTGTGCTCACAATGCGGCGCGGGTTAAACTGCACCTGGAGGTTGCATCCCTCGTCTGTGGTTAAGTCGCGAGTTTCAACGGCGGTGGCAAGGTCGTCAAAGCGTGCGGCCACTTCTTCCCAGCACGCCATCTGTCTGTCGTAGAAGCGCTGTGTCTCTTCGTCAGAGGGTAGGTGATTGCGTTCGGCGCAGAGAGCGAGGCGAGCCTGCAGTTCGATGGTACGCAGACGGTCCTTGTAGAAATTGTTGCGGTTAACCTTTTCCACGCTCAGTGCGGCGTCAGAGTTTCCCTCCCACCGGCGGCACAGGTAGAGCTCTTCGTAGATGCGGTTGATGGGGTAGAGGCGTGAGATGGCTAAGCCCAAGGCGTAGTCTTCGCCATAGCTGGTGTTGGGGAAGCCAATTCGGCGGAGCACGTCGGTGCGGAAGGCTCGCGGAGCGCCGAGGCCGTTGATGCGCAAGGCATTGTTGCGCCCGTTCTCAGGCGTCCACTCAGTGTGTGCAATAAGTCCCGGCGGCAGTGTGTCTAAGTCGAAGTTGACCATGCGGTAGCTGCCAATGACCATGGCTGCTTGCTGGGGCGTGTGGAAGGCTTCATGTATGCGCACCAAGGTGTCGGTGCCGGAGTAGAGGTCGTCGGAGTCTAATTGTACGACATAGCGGCCGGCGTGTGAAGAGCGCACGGCGTAGTCCCAGCATCCGCCTATGCCCAAGTCGGTGCGCTCGGGCCGCAGCACTACGAGGCGCTGCGACGTGGCGTTGAGTGCTTGCTCTAATCGTGCGAGCACGTCGGTCGTGCCATCGTCGGAGTGATTGTCAACGACTATGACATTATAGGTGAAGTCGGTCACCTGCGAGGCGGCACTGTTGACAGCGTCGGCTATGGTGCGTACCCTGTTGCGTACGGGTATTACCACGCTCATTTCCACCGGGTAATCGCCCGTCGGCTCGGGCAGGGGGAGGAAGTCGCCTGGACTCAGGTAGGCGTTGATGGCTTTCAGATGGTCGGTCACGGCACGCTCCATCTCCTGCTGTACGGGCCGCGCTGTGGGCAGCACATAGTCAAACTGCTTTTCGCCGGAGGCGCGCCGGTCGGTCTCGCTCTCGACATACAGTGTCTCCGGCAAGTGCACGATGCGCCCCTTGCGGCTGAGGTAGAGGCGCAGGGCATAAAGCCCGGCATATCTCAGACGTGCTCCGACGCCCCGGGTGAGAAAGTCTTGCAAGGCTGTGCGCCGGATGAGTTGTAGTGCGCCGAAGTCAAAGTCGTCGCGCAGTGCGCCTTCCTGGTAGTCGATGGTGGGGTGCGGGCGTCCCTCTTCCGTGCGGTCGCTATACAGCAATAGTGCCTCCGTTTGTGTGGCTGCACCGACCATGCGTTCGATGCAGCGGTAGCCCAGACGTACATCGTGAGGCGTCAGGCAGGTAAGCAGATAGGGTGCACAGACCTTGGCAGCTACTTTGCGTAGGAGCTTGGTGCTGAGATAGCTCTGCTCGTAAGTGAAGACCTTGATGCGGTCAAGGTCGTCGCCACTTGCAAAGAGGGTGGGAGTGAACGCCTCGTCCGATTGCGGTACAGCCATGAGCAACTGGCCTACCGCGGGGCAGTTCAGCAGGTCTGTGAGGAGCTGTCGGCGCTCTGTGGCCCGGGAGTCGATGGTTAGGAGAACGTCTATCTGTTTCACGTGGATATAGATGCTTGCTTGTCAGTGGTCTTAGTGTAAGGCGGCGAGGCCTCCCTCGCTTGTTTCTCGGTATAGCGAAGGCAGGTCATGGCCTGTCTGCTTCATCACTTCTACTGTTTTGTCATAGGGAATGCGGTGTACGCCGTCGGCAAAGGTGGCGTAGACATTGGCGTCTAATGCGCGGGCTGCTGCGTGTGCGTTGCGTTCGATGCAGGGTATCTGGACGAGGCCGCAGATAGGGTCGCAGGTCATGCCGAGATGGTGTTCCAAGCCCATCTCTGCCGCATATTCTATGGTGGCCAATGAACCGCCAAACATGTAGTTGGCAGCTGCGGCGGCCATGGCGCATGCCACTCCCACCTCGGCCTGGCAGCCGGCTTCTGCCCCCGAGATGGAGGCGCGGCTCTTGGCTATGTTGCCCACAAGACCTGCGGTGGCTAAGGCATGGAGCAGTCGCTGCAAGGGGAAGCGACGCGACTTCTGTATATGGTATAGCACGGCGGGCACTACTCCTGAGGCCCCGCACGTGGGGGCAGTGACAATGGTGCCGCCCGACGCATTCTCCTCACTTACGGCAAGGGCATAGGAGAAGACGAGACCGCGGCTGCGAAGGTTGTCGCCGTAGCCCATGGCGCGGATATAGTAGTCGGGGGCTTTGCGCCGCAGGTGCAGCACTCCCGGCAGCACTCCTTCGTGGGCTATGCCGCGTTCCACAGCCTCACTCATCACTGTCCAGACCTTTTCGAGGTACTCCCATATCTCCGGGCCCTCGCATGCTTCCACGTATTCCCAGTACGATTTGCCTTCCTTCTTACACCACTCTTGTATGTCGCTCAGATGGTCAAGGTCATATACTTCGGGCGACTCTTGCAGCTTGTCGCCTTCTTCGGCGAGCGCTCCGCCGCCCACACTGTAGACTGTCCAGGCGTCGGTGTGGCCGGTCGTGTTGTCCGGATGGTCTACTTCAAATTTCATGCCGTTGGGATGGAACGGCAGGACGATTTCGGGACACCATACGATGGTGGTGCGTTCCTTGCCGAGCACTTGCTCTATGGCGTAGTCGGTGAGGTGGCCTTTGCCTGTCGCGGCAAGGCTTCCGTACAGGGTGACTTTGAAGCGGGTCTCGGGGTTGTCATGGCGGGAGAGATAGATCTCGGCGGCCTTGCGTGGCCCCATGGTGTGGCTGGAAGAGGGCCCTTGGCCTATGCGATATAGTTCACGGAGTGATTTCACGGGTGGTGAGGTTATGAGTGAGGTGGTTGGTCAATTGGTGAAGCCTTTGCCGTAGGTTGAATGCCTATGCCCATGCCGGGCGTGCCTTGTTTCATAATGTCCCTTTGGCGTTGGGTTGTTTGATGAGGCCGCGGCGGTATGCTGCGAGCAGTTTTTCCAGGTCGCTGATTTGTTCTCGCAGCTCCTTGCCCTTGTCGGTGTCAGACACCATGGCACGCCGTCCCATCATTTCTACGATTTGTGTGGTCGACTTAATATCTGTGCCGTGGGCAATGGCTTCTTCGGTCGACGTGAAAGGCTCGTGGGCCACGAGCTGGAAGCCTCTGCTGTGATAGACCAGGGTGTAGCCGGCTATGCCGGTGGTGTCGTGATAGGCTTTGGCGAAGCCGCCGTCTATGACCATGAGGCGGCCGTCGGCCTTGATGGGGCTCTCGCCGCCGGCAGCTCTTACGGGCACATGACCGTTGATGATGTGGCGGTGCGGGGCCGTCACTCCGAAGGCGTCCATGATTGCGTCGCACACGGCGGGCTCTTTGCGCAGCGTGTAGTAGGCTCCTTTTTCTTCTTTGTGGGTGGCCTTGTCGTCTATGAAGTATCGTTCGAAGGTCGACATCTTGCTCTTGTCGAACAGGGGTGAGTGGGGGCCGCACCACAGATACCAGAAATAGTCTGTGGCACGTTGGCGGGCCTCACATTCCGCCCCGTCGTCGTAGGCCATCCGCACGAGCGTCTCAATTCTGTCTAACAGGTCTTTGCCGCTCACCTTCAAGCCTTCCACTTCAAGCTCTAAAAACTTGCCTTCGGCGGTCAAGGGCACAGAGGCATGGAAGAGGAGGTTGGCGTTATACACGCCGTACATGGTGCCGTGGTCTAAGAGTTCCTGTACATGTGAATGCAGTCTCTCGCTGCGCAGGAATGAGCGTTGCAGCTTCTTCATGAGGTCTTCCTCTTCAGCGGTCAGCTCCAGAGGGGCGTCGGGGCGGTGGGTCGGGAAGTGGTGGTCGCGCAGCCGGTACACCTCGTCGTTCAGCCGGATAGTCTTTCCGTCGTCGCTCAGGTGGGTGAGCATGATGCGGTCGGCCATTTCCCACTCCGGGTGTGCCTCGTAGAGGCGGCCTTCCAGCTTGAACTGTATGACGGCAATGGCCTTGTGCATTTGGGCCAACATCTTCAGCGTTTTCTCGTCGGGCTGGTCGCTGGTCTCCAGTATGGGCCTGAAGGGGCTGCACGGGTCGTCGTTATAGGTCTCCATGGCGAAGGTGGCCAAGGGCAGCAGGTTGATGCCATAGCCTTCTTCGAGCGTCTTCGTATTGGCATAGCGCAGGGAGAGGCGCAGCACGGCGGCTATGCAGGCGGTATTGCCGGCGGCGGCTCCCATCCATAGGATGTCGTGATTGCCCCACTGTATGTCCCAGTTATGGTACGAGCTCAGCCGGTCGAGTATGAGATGGGCGCCGGGGCCGCGGTCGAAGATGTCGCCCAGGATGTGGAGACAGTCGATGGAGAGCCGCTGTATCAGCTTGCAGAGTGCAATGACGAAGCCCTCGGCCCGGCCTGTACCGATAATGGTGCGTATGATGACGCCCACGTATGCCTGTTTATTGTGGTCGTCGCTGCTTTCGTGCAGCAGCTCTTCTATGATGTAGGCGAACTCTTCGGGCAGGCTCTTCCTCACCTTCGAACGGGTGTACTTGGAAGAGACGCTGCGGCAGATGGCTATGAGCCTGTTCAGCGTGGTCTGATAATAGTCGTCCAAGTCGCGCTCCTCGTGGCGCACCAACTCGAGCTTCTGGCGCGGATAGTAGATGAGGGTGCAGAGATCGCGTATCTCTGTCTCGCGCAGCGTGTTGCCAAAGAGTTCACACACTTTGCGCTTGATGTTGCCCGAGGCGTTGCGCAGCACGTGCTCGAAGGCTTCATTCTCTCCGTGCAGGTCTGCCAGAAAATGCTCGGTGGGCTTGGGCAGATGGAGTATGGCCTCCAGATTGATAATCTCTGTAGTGACGCTGGATATGGTGGGAAAGTCGCGGGCCAGGAGTCGCAGATACCGAAGGTCTGCCCTGAGGTCTGTGTCGTGTAAAGTCTTTCTGTACATATAGATGTGGGAGTGTGGGGAAGCAGGCGTAGCTGCACAACTCGTGAGGTGTGGCGTGCGCACCCGCCCGTGCAAAGATAGTGCAAGGTGTGGGAAGAGAAAAGTCAAAGCCCAAGGTTTTGCCATTTCCTTTGCCGCCGGCCGCCTCTCTCGGCCACATGGGTGCAGGGCTGTGTCAGGTGGGGGTAGTCGCCGTCAGGACCTTCGGCAGTGGCTGTCTCTACCTGCATCGTGCCGGGGGACAATGCTACATTTGTGTAAGGTGTGGTGTTTAAATGCTACATACTTAACCCGCTGGTATTCAGGTTGATGTAAGATTAGTGTAAGATGTGTAGGTCGTTTTCGAAAACTATCTCCGTATAGGGTAGAACCTGTTGCATGTGTGCCTCTGGCACCTGCCATCTACCCCACCTTCTTCCCCCAACGAAGAAACTTATCCTTCGAAGGCATCTAAAAATAACGGGGATGCTTCCAGTTTTTTCTGGGAGCATTCCCGTGAGCCTTCTATGCAAGGCGTGAACAGGGCGTATCCTCTGAGCCGTGGCTCAAGCCCTCTTTGCCGGACGATGTGATGCGGCCGCTTACCGCTCGGCAGCCTTGCTCTCTGCTCGCAAGGTGAACCCTCGTTACCCGGCGTCGGAAGCAGTCAGACCGCCCCCCTCAGACGGCCTGTCAAACCTTGCCAGCAAAAATATTGAGGGGTATATGAAATATTTATGCCCTAAAGACGTGCGTGGAATTTGGTTTTTGTTATAAATTTGCCTTACGTTAAGGAAAGGGTAAGCCCGACAAGGGGAGGCTCGTCTGCCATCTTCTGTGGTTCAGCAGCCTTTCCGATGCCCCTTCCGCCCCATAGTCTCTTCCCTCTTCTACCTCAACAGGTCAATATACATAGTCTCTATGAACTCATCTACAGACTTGCATCAAGCGCTTAAACAGTACTTTGGGTTTGACACCTTCAAGAAAGGTCAAGAAGCCATTATACGCTCACTTCTCGCAGGGCATGACGTGTTTGTGCTCATGCCGACAGGTGGCGGCAAGTCTCTGTGTTACCAGCTGCCGGCTCTGCTGATGCCCGGAACGGCCATCGTGATTTCTCCGCTCATTGCCTTGATGAAAAATCAGGTCGATGCCATTCGCCACCAGGGTGGCGAGGACGGAGTAGCCCATTTCATCAACTCATCGCTCAGCCGGGCCCAGATAGAGGCCGTGAAGCACGACATACGCACGGGCGTGACAAAGCTGCTGTATGTAGCACCCGAGTCGCTGACCAAGGAAGAGAATGTGGAGTTCCTGCGCAGCGTAACCATCTCTTTCTACGCCGTCGACGAGGCCCACTGCATCTCAGAATGGGGACACGACTTTCGTCCCGAGTACCGCAAGATACGCCCCATCATGAACGAGATAGGCAAGGCGCCCGTCATAGCCCTTACGGCCACGGCCACCAAGAAGGTGCGCATGGACATCAAAAAGAACCTCGCCATTCTCGATGCCGACGAATACAAGAGCTCCTTCAATCGCCCTAACCTCTATTATGAGGTGAGGCCCAAGACGCAGAATGTGGATAAAGACATCGTGCGCTTCATACGTCAGCACCCGCGCCAGAGTGGCATTATCTACTGCCTGAGCCGCAAGAAGGTGGAGGAACTGACTGAGGTGCTGCTCACCAACGACATCAAGGCCGCCGCCTATCATGCCGGCATGGACTCGGCAGCACGCTCGTCGACCCAGGACGATTTCCTGATGGAGCGCATCGACGTCATAGTGGCTACGATAGCTTTTGGCATGGGTATTGACAAGCCGGATGTGCGCTTCGTCATACACTACGACATACCCAAGAGCCTCGAGGGTTACTACCAGGAGACCGGACGGGCCGGCCGCGACGGGGGCGAAGGACTCTGCGTGGCATTCTACGCCCGCAAGGACCTGCAGAAACTCGAGAAGTTCATGGAGGGCAAGCCCGTGGCCGAGCAGGACATAGGCCGACAGCTGCTCAAAGAGACGGCAGCCTATGCCGAGAGTGCCGTATGCCGGCGCAAATTGCTGCTCCACTATTTCGGCGAGCAATACGACCGCGACAACTGCGAAGGCTGCGACAACTGTCTGCACCCCAAAGAGCAGATGGAGGCCGGTACACAGCTCATGCAGCTCCTGCAGACCATCAAGGCAACCAAGGAAAACTTCCGCGAAGACTATCTCAAAGACATACTCCTCGGCCACCGCAGCGAAGACGTCACAGCCCATAACCACGACAGCATAGAGTGGTTCGGTGTGGGCGAAGAATGCTCCGAACAGGTGTGGAATGCCGTCATTCGCGCCTCCTTGATAGCCGGCTATTTAGAGAAGGATGTCGACAACTATGGCGTCTTGAAGATTACGCCCGCCGGCCACCAGTATATGGAGAAGCCCACCGCCTTCCTCATTGCCGAAGACCGTAACTATGACGAGGATGCCACTGCCGAAGAGATAGAGCCCCAAGGCGGTGCTTCCTGTGCGGTAGACCCTGTGCTCTTCGAGATGCTGCGCACCTTGCGCAAGCGCCTCTCCAAAGAGTTGAGCGTGCCCCCTTATGTCGTCTTCCAAGACCCGTCGTTGGAAGCGATGGCCACCATCTACCCGCAGACTTTGGAAGAGCTTCAGAATATACCCGGGGTGGGGGCCGGCAAGGCCAAACGCTACGGCACAGAGTTCTGTGAACTCATCAAGAAGCACTGCGTGGAGAACGATATAGTGCGTCCCGAGGACTTCCGTATCAGGACCAAGGCCAATAAGTCTAAACACAAGGTCAATATCATTCAGAGCATCGACCTTAAAGTGCCCCTCGACGACATAGCCGTGGCCAACAACATAGAGTTTGGTGAGCTGCTCGACAACCTTGAAGCCATCGTATACTCAGGTACGAAGATCAACATCGACTACTTCATCTTCGACGTGCTCGACGAAGACCAGGTGGACGATATATACCATTATTTCAGCGAGAGCGATACCGACTCGCTCGACGAGGCCCTCAATGAGCTGGGAGAAGATTACAGCGAAGAGGAGATACGCCTGGTGCGTATCAAGTTCATCTCCGAGATGGCCAATTAGCCTCCGGTCATTTGTGACACCCTCCCGGCCGCAAAGATAAACGTGACAATCACTTCTCAATTTCATATACACATCACCACATTATGAAGACTGAACAGCCCCAACCTGCCACTACGGCAGACAAAGGACTCAACTTTATAGAACAAATAGTGGAGAAAGACCTGGCCGACGGACTGAACGACGGCCGTCTGCAGACCCGTTTCCCGCCCGAGCCCAATGGTTACCTCCATATAGGCCACGCCAAGGCCATCTGCATGGACTTCGGCATAGCCCAGCGCTTTGGCGGCGTCTGCAACCTTCGTCTGGACGACACAAACCCCCAGAAGGAAGACACCGAGTATGTGGAGGCTATCAAGCGCGACATCCGGTGGTTGGGCTTTGAGTGGGGCAAGGTGTGCCATGCCTCCGACTATTTCGACAAACTATACGACTTCGCAGTCAGCCTCATCCGTCAGGGAAAGGCATACGTCGACGAACAGACCAGCGAGCAGATAGCCCAACAGAAAGGCACACCGACCCAGGCCGGTACGGCAAGTCCCTTCCGAGACAGACCCGTGGACGAAAGTCTCACCCTCTTTGAAAAGATGGTGAAGGGCGAGATAGAAGAAGGCGCCATGGTGCTCAGGGCCAAGATAGACATGGCCAACCCCAACATGCACTTCCGCGACCCCATTATATATAGGGTCATCAATAAGCCACACCCTCAGACCGGCACAAAGTGGCATGCCTATCCCATGTACGACTTTGCCCATGGCCAGAGCGACTACTTTGAAGGGGTCACACACTCCATCTGTACCCTCGAGTTCGTGCCTCATCGTCCCCTCTACGACTACTTCATCGACGAACTGAAGGAAGGCAAGGATCTCAGCGACCACCGTCCACGGCAGTACGAGTTTAACCGCCTCAACCTTACTTACACGCTCATGTCAAAGCGTAAGCTCCTGGCCCTCGTGCAGGAAGGACTGGTGGAAGGATGGGACGACCCACGCATGCCTACCATCTGCGGCCTGCGTCGCCGTGGCTACTCGCCTGAGTCTATACGCGGCTTCGTCAATATGATAGGCTACACACGTATCGAGGCCCTCAACGAGTATGGCATGTTGGAGGCTGCTGCCCGCGAAGACCTCAACAAACGTGCCCTCCGCGTCAGTGCGGTGCTCGACCCTGTGCGCCTCGTCATCACCAACTATCCGGAGGACCGGGTCGAAGAGCTGGAGGCAATCAACAACCCCGAGTGTGAGGCCGACGGTAGTCACACCGTCACCTTCAGCCGTGAGCTCTGGATGGAGCGTGCCGACTTTATGGAGGACGCCCCGAAGAAGTACTTCCGCATGTCGCCGGGCCGTGAGGTGAGACTAAAGAATGCCTACATCGTTAAGTGTACAGGTTGCGTGAAGGACGAGACAGGCCGCATCGTGCAGGTCAATGCCGAGTACGACCCTGACAGCAAGAGCGGCATGCCCGGAGCCGACCGCAAGGTGAAGGGTACTATCCACTGGGTGGATGCAGCCCGCTGCGTCAAGGCAAAGGTGCGTCTCTACGAGCCACTCTTCACTGTGCCAGACCCTTCGGCTGATCCTCGCGACTTCCGCGAGCTGCTCAACCCGGCTTCCGTCAAGGTCTTGGAAGAGTGTTATGTAGAGCCTTTTGCCGTGAACAACTCAACGGGTAACCCCTATCTCCAGTTCCAACGTACAGGCTACTTCATCGCCGACCCCTCTTCCACCACCGAAGCACCACTCTTCAACCGCACCGTCTCACTCAAAGACAGCTGGAAGGGAGGGCAGAAATAGCCCCCCCCCTCACCGGCCAATCGGAAACATCCACATCCTCACAGAGAGAGCACTTGGGATTTCCCGGTGCTCTCTTTCCTTTAGGCCATACGAGAGCCTTGGAAGTCTATTCTTTCGCTTGCCCGTTCTGCCACTTCAGCGTGAGCAGTTAACCCCTTGCGCTTTTCCGTTCTGTCCCTTCAGCTCCCCCGTTCTGTCCCTTCGCTTTCCCGGTCTGCCTCTTCAGCGTGAGCGGCTTACCTCTTCACATAGTTTTGCCCAATGCAGTGCCTCAATTGTTACACAGAGTTTGAAGGCAACTATTGTCCCCATTGTGGGCAGAGTGCCTCGACTTCCCGTTTCACCACGCGGAGTGTCCTGTCATCCACCCTCGAAGTCTGGGGCATGGGTACCCGTAGCATTCCCCGCACCCTCTACCACCTCTTCACCTGTCCCGGACGCATGATAGGCGACTATCTCGATGGACATCGCATGCCGTTCTTCCCGCCCATCAAGATGCTCTTTGTGCTCTGCATCTTCTATGCCGTCGTCTCCTCCCTCACGGGCCGGGAAACCTCCGCGTCCAAGGAAAAGCCCTTTACGAAAGAGCTGGGCATCGTCAACCCCGACATGGGCAAGGCCAAAGAAAAGACCGTATTCGACTACGGTATAGGCACCATCACGCTCGACGCCACGTTCAAGGGCTTTGAACGTATTGTCAGTTGGTTTGACCGCCACATGGCCGTCTCCCTCATCAGTCTCCACTTCCTGTTCACGGTTTTTACCTGCCGGGTGTTCCGGCATTCCCCGATACGGCCGCGGTCCACGCTGCCTGAAAATTTCTTTGCCCAGGTCTATATCAGCTGCCAGCTTGTTGCTCTCTCCATGGTCTATATCTTACTCTTTGGCAACAAGGGCAGTGCCGCGTTCTACCCCTTGCCGGGCTTCGTGCTCTTCGCCCTCTTCACCTGGGACTTCAAGCAGCTTTTCGGCCACAGCTGGAAAAAGACGATATGGCTCACCGCTCTCGTCCATCTCTACACCTTCATGGTGCTTGCCCTTATCTGCTGCTGCGTCGTGGCTGTCCTCATTTACGCACTTGCCAAGGCCGACGTTCTCCCCGCTTCATAGTCCGGTTTTTGTCGCAGGATGGTGACGTCTCTCCTCTATATTTATGCTATGCAACATATTAGAGGGAAAAATCACACGCTTTCCCGTGGCTTGTGGATATTTGGATATACATTTGCTATGCGAACAAAGGTGCAGGCCATGCAGCCTGCGTCGTTTCATCCTATTCCCATCTACAAACCATGAATACCGACCAAATTTTGCATGCCCTTCAGGCGCGTCATCCCGGTGAGCAGGAATATCTGCAAGCCGTGAGCGAAGTGCTCACCTCCATTGAGGAAGTCTATAATCAACATCCCGAGTTTGAGCGGGTCAAGCTCATTGAGCGTCTGGTGGAGCCTGATCGTATCTACACCTTCCGGGTGCCCTGGATTGACGACCGCGGAGAAGTGCACGTCAATCTCGGCTACCGTGTGCAGTTCAACAATGCCATAGGCCCCTACAAAGGCGGCATACGTTTCCATCCCTCTGTCAATCTGAGCATTCTCAAATTCCTTGGCTTCGAGCAGACGTTTAAGAATGCGCTGACCACCCTGCCTATGGGCGGGGCCAAGGGCGGCTCCGACTTTGCACCGCGCGGTCGCAGCGAGATGGAGATTATGCGCTTCTGCCAGGCTTTTATGACGGAGCTTTGGCGCAACCTCGGGCCCGACAAGGACGTGCCGGCCGGCGACATAGGCGTGGGCGGACGCGAAGTAGGTTATATGTACGGCATGCTGAAGAAGCTGAGCCACGAACACACAGGCGCTTTCACCGGCAAGGGCATGGAGTTCGGCGGTTCCATACTCCGTCCCGAGGCTACGGGCTTCGGCGCCCTCTATTTTGTGGAGCAGATGCTTGACGACCTTGGGCTCAGCCTTGCCGGTCGCACCATCGCCATCTCGGGCTTTGGCAATGTGGCCTGGGGCGCTGCCAAGAAAGCTACGGAGCTGGGCGGCAAGGTGGTGACCCTTAGCGGCCCCGACGGATATGTGTACGACCCCATGGGCATCTCCGGCGACAAGATAGATTACATGCTCGACCTGCGCCTCTCCGGCGAAGACATCATAGCCCCCTACGCCGAGCGCTATCCAGAAGCCACCTTCTATGAAGGCAAGAAGCCCTGGGAACGCCCCGTCGACATCGCCCTCCCCTGTGCCACGCAGAATGAGCTTAACCTCCACGATGCGCAGCAGCTGAAGGAAAACAACGTGAAGCTCGTCGCAGAGGTGAGCAACATGGGTTGTACGGCTGAGGCCGTGGATTACTTCGTCAGCCACGGCGTACCCTTTGCCCCCGGCAAGGCTGTCAACTCCGGCGGCGTAGCCACTTCGGGCCTTGAAATGACGCAGAATGCCATGCACATTAGTTGGACGGCCGACGAGGTGGATGCCAAGCTCCATCAGATAATGAAGGCAGTGCACGACCAATGCGTGCGCTACGGCCGCCAGACTGATGGCACGGTCAACTACGTGAAGGGAGCCAACATTGCAGGCTTCATGAAGGTGGCCCGGGCCATGATGGCTCAGGGCATCGTATAGGCCGAGGCCCGGCGGTGGCATGCGCCGGCAGTCCCGCCACTTATACGCTTGCCGCCCATATTCCCAAATGAACACTTATCGTGCGGAACAACTTCTTCGAGGCTGTTCCGCACGATTGTCATATCCTGGCTCCGAAGCGGCATGGCAGGCCGACTGGCGACGCCCATCGGACATAAGGCACACAGCCTTGCCGTCATGGCGCGACCGGCATTCCTCTCGTGAATGATGGTTACAGTGGACACAGCCAAGCATTCAGCCATTACTTGAGGGCATCCTGCCATTACTTGAGGGCATCCTGCCGTTGTTTGAAGGCATCTCGCCATTTTTAGAAGCATTCCCGCGAGTGAAATCTGCCCCAATGTCAGGTTGCATTGGGCCGAATGCAAGGTGGCATCCGTGCGAATGCAAGGTGGCATCAGCCCCAATGTTACTCTCGCCAATACCTTTAATAATGCCTGCATGCCCTACGGGCACGGGTGGCCATGGGGCAAGTGTGAGCTTCGTCGGGCTCTTGTCCTCCCGGTGCCGGGGCATAAAAAGAGCCACCACCCGTCATGTGAGCCCAAGTGGGGCTGTCTGTAGGGTAGAGGCTTGGATGGCTGCGGCCTGCTACGGCCGCCTGTCAAGGCCCGGTGTGGGCGCAGACTGATGATAATCTGTGTGGGGAGTGAAGCATCGGCCGCGGGGCAATACGCCGCTTCGCTTGCAGTAGGGGCTATTCCCCCAGTGTCAACTCTCTCTGCGTGTGCCGGATATAGCGCTTGGATTATTTGCTGCTTGTCTTGGTGTGGGCTTTGTGCGGCTTGTGGTGCAGGAAGCCGAGGGCCTTGTGGAAGCGGCGCATGAGCTTGTATCCTGTCATTACTCCGTCGTAGATGAGGTAGGCTCGTTCGGCCCTTTGCACCCATTGCTGGATGGGTGTGTCGGCAGGTTCGGGTGTGCAAAGTTGGTGAAACTTCTCCGCTATACGCTCTGCCGCTTCGTGTTTCTGTCGGCGCAGGTCAGCGCGCATGGCTTGTAGGCTTTCGAGACTGTGGGACATGGGTGACGGGATGGGAGTTCGTTGAATTTCAGTGGGCTGAGAGTAGCAGCGTGTGGCTGTCAGCTGTGTGTCGAAGGCGGGGAACCGGCCTCGTTCTCGTGGTGGTCTTGCTCGAGCAGGATGCCGGCCAGGAAGTCGGCAAGGGGCTGTTCGAGCCAAGGCTTGCGCTTGGTGTAGACGACAATGGCGATGAGCAGGTAGAGGGCTCCGATGAGGGCATAAGCCAGGGCGAGGCTACCGACGAGGGGGGCTATCAGGTGGCTCAGGGCGAAGGAGAGCATGAGCACCATGACGCTCGTCATGAGTACGAATACCATGCCCACGATGAGGGCTGTGAGCAGCTTGGTGAGCTTGAGGGTGAGGTCTATTCTGAAGCCCTCCTTCTGTATCTCTGCATAGCGCTTTATCTCTATGAGCAAGTCGCTGATGAGCTGTATGTTCTTGTCGCTTGATAACACGTTGCTGTCGTTTGTGTGTGGGATGGTGGGGTGGGGTAGACGCCCTTCCGGGGCTTGTGTCTCGGGGTAAGTGTTCCCGAGGTGGCCGGTTGACCACCCCGGGAAGGTAGGTTTATTCTGCAGGCTGGAGCTCGTCGGCAATGTCGTCAACGAGGCTTTCCATTTCCTTGCGGTTGAGTTTGATGCCACGCTTGCGAATGGCGTCGGCAATGCGTTCGCGGGTGTCGACACCCTTTTCAGGGGCGAAGAGGATGCCGCAGGCTGCACCTACGGCTGCACCGCCGAGGAAGGCGGCTAAGATGCTAAGTCCTTTCATGATGTGGTGATTTAAAAGTGAAACAATGAGATGATTATGAAGTCTGCTGTGGATGATTAGGAGCAGCGCCCGGCTGCTTCTGAGAGCGGTAGAGGTTGGCGGCCAATGGGCTTTGCGGAGGGCAAGGCCGTGGTAGGCCGTGTGTTTAGCCGTGTCAAATGTACGCTTTTTGTTTTGGTTGGCGCAAACTTGCTGCCCAAAAAGACCTGCAATAGGGTAAAATACCCCTTTTATAGTAGTTTAACACCCTGCGTCGCCCCCTGCATAGTAAGGATTACTACTTTTGCGGGAGAAAATGCGTTTTTGACTTTGTTTGGCAGTCCTGCAGTGATGAGCTGAAGGCCTCCGTAGGCTTGCAAGGCCAAGAATGTCTACCATCTCCGGCATGTCGGTATGGGCTTCATCGTACCGTAGGACATGCGGAATGGCGCACGCCCTCAACACGTTCGCATTACATTCATTCTCAATACTTGAGGTGCTTCGCTCGAAGCCATTGTTTCGTTACTGCCCCTCGCTGTGGTGTCACCAGATAGCGTCTATCGCTTGCAAAGGGCCGGTGCACAGTTGCCGGAAGCATCTCACCTATACCTCAATCTACTTATGAAAAGAAATCTTCTCCCTATCCTCGGCCTTTGCTCGCTGATGTGTCTGACCGCCTGTAAGTCAAAAGAATCTGCCTACCGCCAAGCCTATGAGCAGGCCCAGCAAGGCATGAACAGTAACTCCGGCAATACGGCCTACGTGCCCACTACTCCTGTGGTAGATACGGTCGAGGTGAAGGAGACCCCTGTGACACCCGTGACCACCGTGGAGACTACTCCCGTGGCCTCTGTCAACGACGCCGAGGTGCGTACCATCAACGGCACCATGGAGGTGCTGCCGGGCTACTCGCCTCTGAAGGCTTACAGCGTGGTTGTCAGCAGCTTCGTTTCTCAGGCCAACGCTGAGGCATATGCAGCCGACCTAAAGAGCAAGGGATATGATGCCCGCGTGGTGAAGACCAACGAAACCATCAACGGCAACACAGGTTGGTTCCGTGTCATCCTGGCTTCATTCGACGACAAGGCCTCGGCCGTGCGCCAGCGCAACGAATTCCGCAGCCAGAGTCCCAATGCCTGGTTGCTCTACCGCAAGTAATTTCATATACATCATAGGGGCGTGAAGCTCTCTGCCGCTAACGACAGTCAAGCTTCGACGCCCCTTTCTTGGCTTCATCCCTACGGTTTTACCTGTCTCCATTTTGCGCACGACCAGCCACGAGCCGCTGACATCCCGGTTAGAGACCGGAGTCCATGTTTCCGCTCCATCCACTTTACATCCCCTCTTGGGATTGACGCCGGACGAATTGAAAGACCTCGCCCGGCGTTTAGGCTTGCCGTCTTTTGTGGGCAAGCAGATGGCCGACTGGCTGTACCGCAAGCAGGTGACCTCGCTCGACGAGATGCGTAACCTCTCGGCCAAGACACGCTCCATGCTCCGCGCTGCCGGCTATGACGTGGGAGGCCATGCCCCGCTGAAGTGTCAGGCGTCGGTCGACGGCACGAAGAAGTACCTGTTTCCCACTGCCGATGGCCATTTTGTGGAGACCGTATATATACCCGACGGGGCACGTGCCACGCTCTGCGTGAGTTGTCAGGTGGGCTGCAAGATGGGTTGCACCTTCTGCATGACAGGGCGACAAGGCTACGTAAGCTCGCTGACTGCCACCGACATACTCAATCAGATATACTCCCTCCCTGAGCGCGACACCTTGACCAACATTGTGTTTATGGGGCAAGGCGAGCCGATGGACAACCTCGACGCCGTGATGCGGGTGACCTCCCTCCTCACGTCGCCCGAGGCATATGCCTGGAGCCCCAAACGCATTACCGTGTCGACTGTTGGCTTGGCCAAAGGGCTGAAGCGCTTCTTAGACGAAAGCAAGTGCCATCTCGCCGTCAGTCTGCACCATCCGCTGCCGGCAGGACGCGCTCAGCTCATGCCGGCGGAGCGTGCCTACTCCATCGCCGACCTTGTCAAGCTGCTCGAGCAGTATGACTTCTGTCGGCGTCAGCCGGCCAAGAGTGGTCCCGAAGGCGCCCACCAGCGACGCCTCTCGTTTGAATACATCGTGTTCAAGGGAGTCAATGACAGCTTACAGCATGCCAATGCCCTGCTCTCGCTGTTGAAGAACCTGGACTGCCGCATCAACCTCATTCGCTTCCACGACATACCCGACACCCCGCTGCACGGGGTGGGCGACGCGGAGATGACAGCCTTCCGCGACTATCTGACGAGCCACGGCCTATTTTCCACCATTCGCGCCTCCCGTGGACAAGACATCTTTGCTGCGTGTGGCCTGCTAAGCACCGCAGAAAAACATAACGGACATACTTCAGATGACAAATAGAATATTGACGACTGACAGCCTCCCTCAGGAAGAATTGGCTGTAACCCCTCCTACCAAGCGACTACGCATTGGCATCACCCAGGGTGATACTAACGGCGTGGGCTATGAGCTCATCCTTAAAACCTTTGCCGAGCCCACCATGTTCGACCTCTGTGTGCCTGTGGTCTTCGGCCATCCCAAGGCAGCTCAGCAACATCGTAAAACCCTCGGCCTGCAGACAGCGTTCCACCCCGTGGCTTCAGCTGCCGAGGCCGTGCCCGAAAGGCTTAACTTCGTGAGTTGCTCCTCTGACGAACTCACCGTGGACTTCGGCCGTACCACACCCGAGGCGGGACGCGCAGCCTTCCTGTCGTTGGAGGCAGCAGTGGCAGCCCTCCGTGAAGGTGAGATTGACGCCCTTGTGACGGCTCCCATCAACAAGGCCGGTATTCAGAATTCCCCTGAATTCCACTTTGTGGGCCACACAGAGTATCTGCTTGACCGCTTCGCCAGGCTGAACAGTGCGACGGCTCAAGCCTCTGATAAGGTGGAAGCTTCCCCCCTCGATGCCCATGATGCAGACAACGTGCTCATGGTGCTCTTCAACGAACTGATGCGGGTGGCCCTTGTCACCACCCATCTGCCCTTGTCTGAAGTGCCCATGGCCATCACCGCTGACAGCGTGGAACACAAGCTGCGCCTCTTCCACAGGTCGCTGTGTCGCGACTTCGGCCTTTCCAACCCCCGTATCGCTGTGCTCTCGCTCAACCCCCACAGCGGCGATGGCGGTCTGTTAGGCGCTGAAGAGGAGGAGATCATCAAGCCCGTTATCACAGCCACGATGGAGTCGGGCATTACCTGCTTCGGGCCCTTTGCTGCCGATGGCTTCTTCGGCGCCGGGCTTTATAAACAGTTTGACGGCGTGCTGGCCATGTATCACGACCAAGGCCTGACGGCCCTCAAATCCCTCTCCTTTGGCGACGGTGTCAACTTTACCGCAGGGCTTCCCATCGTGCGTACTTCCCCCGATCATGGCACAGCTTACGACATCGCCGGCCAAGGCATTGCGAAGCCCGACTCCTTCCGCCAGGCCATTTATGCTGCCATTGACATCTGCCGCCACCGTGCAGCCTATGACGAAGCCCATAAGGATCCACTTCCCAAGCTCTATCAGGAGCGTAAGGAACGAGGCTAAGGTCATTCAGACGCTGTGGCTTTCTACCCCAGATAGACACAGGTAAAACAATCCACTTTTACGTTCCGCCTCTGACAAGGGGCGGAACTTCAATATGCCACTATGAACTATGCCATCATAGCCGCAGGCGAAGGGTCTCGCCTTCAGGCTGAGGGAGTAAAGGCTTCCAAGCCCATGGTCACAGTGGGCGGTGAGGCCTTAATAGACCGCCTGCTACGCATCTTCCGCCGCATGAAGGCGGAGCACATTGATGTCATTGTCAACCCGCAGATGCCCGAAGTGGTCAACCATCTGCGAGCAGCTGAGACTGCTTCCGATGACCTCAGTGTATACGTCCAATCCACCCCCAGCTCCATGCACTCCTTGGCTGTGCTGGCTGACCACCTGCCGCCAAGCCCCTTCTGTCTGACGACGGTAGATACCATCTTCAGAGAAGACGACTTCGCAGCCTACATAGCAGCCTTTGACTCCATGGAGGTGGATGCCCTGATGGCCGTTACCGCTTACGTGGACGACGAAAAACCACTCTATGTGGCTACCGATGCTCGGCTGAACATCACGGCCTTTAATGATGCTCACCATGGTGAGACCTATGTCTCAGCCGGTATATACTTGCTGCGGCCGGAAGTATTGACCACTCTACGCCGCTGCATAGCCGAGGGCCAGAGCCGTATGCGGAACTTCCAGCGTGCCCTGCTCTCAGACGGCTGGCGCGTCAAAGCCTATCCCATGAGTAAGGTGCTCGACATAGATCATGCCACAGACATCGCCAAAGCCGAAGCCTTTCTTGCCGCCACGTAGACGGCTCTACGTGTCCCCATCTTCGGCAGCCCGACTGCCTTTCACACACGGCCTCCTTATATGATAGGTGTGGCGTTGACCATTCTGAAGGTCTCTTGTCACCCTTGCCGTTTTTACTATTATCATTATGCCCAAAAAGATACTGGCTGTGCGCCGCGCCACCTGCTTCAGTCCCGGAGCAGCGAACCGCGATGAGGCCATTTTCTCCTCCGTAGTCTCGCGTCTGTGCCGTTGTGGCCATGAGGTGTCTACGCTCCAGGAAGATTTCTTTATCTCCCCTGACCTCTCCGCCTTCGACTGTGTGTTTTCCATGGCACGCAGCCGTCGCGTGGTGGCCGATCTCGCTGTCGCCGAGGCTGAAGGGCTTCCTGTCTATAACTCCGCGATAGCTCTTCAGGCGCTTCACCGGGCCTATGTGGCAGAGCGGTTAGGCGAGGCCGGTGTCCATCTTCCCCCCCTTGTGGCTGTCAACCCCTCTGAGGGTTTACCGGCCGAGCTTCCATCGTCCACGCTGTCCGGCCAGGTTCCGCGCTTCTGGATCAAACGCGCCGACGAGTGCAGCCAGAGTGCAGCGGACATCCGTGCGGTGTCTCAGGTGGAAGAGCTTGCCTCCGTGTTGGCAGACTTTGCCACCCGCCACATTCTGCGTGTACTTATAGAGAGCCATGTAGAGGGCACGCCCATCAAGTTCTACGGCGTAGGCGGTGGCCGCTTCTTCTCTGTCCATCTTGCCAGCACGTTAGGCTATGAGAAGTTCGGCATAGCCTGTGCCAATGACTTGCCGCTTCCACCCGCCTTCAGCGAAGAGGACTTGCAGACGCAGGCCGAACTGGCTGCCGAGGTGCTGGGACTCACTGTCTATGGGGGTGATGCCATTGTGACCCCTTCAGGCGAGGCGTACATCATCGACTTCAACGACTGGCCCAGCTTTGCGCCTTGTCGAAAGGCCGCCGCCAAGGCTATCGCCCTCTTAGCTGCCGACGAGACGCTTCATTCTGCGGCCAACTCCCTCTCAGTATAACCTCCATCTATCAGCCCCATCCTGATGACTACTTTAAGTTCTACTTTTAAGTCGCAAGACACTGAAGAGTGGCTTGACATTCATCTGACCCGCCCCTTAGGTCTGCTCTGGGCGCACCTTTTTCGCCTGCTTCACGTACATCCCAATGTGGTTACCCTTCTCAGTATCGTGCTCGGTGCGTTGGCGGGTTGCTTCTTCGCTTCGACCGAAACGCAGAGTGTGCTGTTGGGCATCCTCTCCCTGTTTGTGGCCAATCTCTTAGACAGCGCCGACGGCCAGCTGGCCCGTATGACAGGCCAGAAGACCCGCTTGGGACGTGTGCTCGACGGCTTTGCCGGCGACGTATGGTTCATAGCCATCTATGCGGCTATCTGCCTGCGCCTCCAGCATACTACCATCCCCTTTACCTCTACGGACTGGGGCATCTGGATATGGGTGCTGTGCGCCTTCACCGGTTTCATCTGTCACGGCAACCAGTGTAAGCTCGCTGACTACTATCGCAACATACATCTCTACTTCATGAAGGGCCACGGCGGCAGTGAGTTGGAGGCAGCCGATAGCCTGAAGGCAGAGTTCAAACGCCTGCGCTGGCGCGACGATTTCATCTGGCGACTTTTCCTCTATTTCTATGCTCGTTACACAGCAGCTCAAGAGAGCATGACCCCGGCCTTCCAGACTTTGAGAAGGAAGCTCGCAGAGATGTTCCCTGACGGCGCGCTGCCTGAGAAGCTGCGCGAGGATTTTCGCCAGGGCAGCCTGCCGCTGATGGCCTATGCCAATATCCTTACCTTTAACACAAGAGCCATTGTACTCTACATCTCCATGTTGCTCGGTCAGCCCCTCTATTATTTAGCCTTTGAATTAACTGTGCTCAACGCCCTCTTCTTCTACATGAGAGCACGCCACGAAAGCCTATGTCGCCATTTGTACGAAACCTCTTCCTCCTATTCGGCGTAGCCTCTATTGCCGTGATGCTGCTCACGTTCGATGTCGACTACGAGACGCTCGTAGCCAACATCGGACGCGCCGGTCTTTATTTCCCGGCGGTGCTTGGTGTGTGGGTGATAGTCTACGCTTTCAATGCACGGGCCTTTCAGATCATTGTCAATAGTGGCAGCCATGAGCGCCATCTCTCTTATCGTCACGCCTATAAACTCACCGTCTCGGGTTTTGCTTTTAGTTACACCACGCCCTTCGGTTTTGGGGGCGGGCCGTATAGGGTGATGGAACTGAGCAGCTACATTGGCACCTGTCATGCCATCTCGAGCGTAGCGCTGTATTCCATGATGCACATCTTGTCGCACTTCTGTCTGTGGAGCTTCGCTGCCCTGCTCTTCGTCATCCTCCACACCGAGCTTATGACCCCGTTGCTCTGGGCCTTGCTGGGTGGATTTGTGGTCGTAGTGCTTGCCGTGTTCGTTGGCTTTGCCTTCTTCTATCGCAAGGGCGTGATTGAACGCCTGATAGTGCCCTTGCTGTATGTACCGGTGCTACGTCGTTGGTCGCGCAAGTTTTATGAGAGCCACCTCGACCAGATAAGGCAGATAGACGAAGGCATAGCGCTTCTTCACTCCATGCCACGCGCGTTCTGGGCCTCGCTTACAGCAGAGTTTGTGGCCCGTTTAGTCAATTCGTTAGAGTATTGGTTTATCCTTCTCTCCCTTGGCGTCTCGTTGGGTCTCAGTGATGCCATTTTCATACTGGCCTTCTCGTCGCTGATGGGCAACCTCCTGTTTTTCTTCCCCATGCAGCTCGGGGCGCGTGAGGGTGGTCTGCTTCTCATCCTGGGTCTGCTTCATCTCTCGGCGCCGGGCATGGGAGTCTTGACCGGGCTCTACACTCGCGTGAGAGAGACTGTGTGGGTGCTCATAGGCGTGGCCTTGGTCAAAGTGGGCAACAAGCAGCTCATGCGCTAAAGCCGCACCAGCCCTCGACCAGCTGCCGCTAACGACTTTGCCTTACCTTCTTTTCAAACAGCTTTTAATGTCTGCCATGAAGCCATGTACCATTCTCCTTGATTACGGCGGCACGCTTGACGCGCAGGCCTGCCACTGGTATCATCTTATCAAAGAGGCCTACGAGGCTGCGGGTTTTTCCATGGACGATGCCACGCTGCGCCAAGCCTATATTGCCGGGGAGCGGGCACTCGAACGGGACAAAACCCTGGTCCAACCTTCTTACGACTTCTATCAGACACAACTCGTCAAGATGAGGCAGGAGCTCATAGCACTTCAGGCTTTGGGTCGGCCCGTTTGTGAGGCCGGTGACGAGCTTGAAGCTGTGGCCCGGCAACTGGCAAGCCGTCTCGACCAAGTCGCCCGACGCTGCACTGAGCAGTCGGCCGCTGTGTTGGAGGCACTTACCAAGCGTGGCCATGCACTGGTCATGGTCTCCAACTTTTACGGCAACCTTCCCACGGTTTTGAGAGAATACGGTTTGGCTTCTTATTTTGAAGCGGTGGTTGAAAGTGCCACGGTGAATGTACGCAAGCCTTCCACGGAGATATACCGGTTGGCTGTCGAAGCTGCCGGCGTGGCTCCTGACCGCTGCGTGATGGTGGGCGACAGCGTGAAGAATGACATCCGTCCGGCCCACGCCATTGGCTGTCGTACCGTGTGGTACAAGGGACGTGGATGGGAGGATCCATCGACCATCCCTTCGGCCCGTGGCATAGAGCTGGAGGTCTCGCCGACGGATACGGCGACCGTTTCCCCCGAGGCAGACTTTGTCATCACCCATTTGTCGCAGCTCCTTACCCTCCCGTTGTAGTTTCTCCATGCCGTCGGGGCGCTCTACCGCGTCAGCGCCGGGTTGTGGTCTATATGGCATCTGCTGTAATGCCTATATGTGTCTGCCGGGGGACAGGCACATTGGCAGGGGCGGCATGTGGAATGAGGAGGGTGGAGGCCTGGAATGCGCCTTGCTCCTTCAGGGGCGGAGAAAGAGAGGAAGGGCCGCGTAGGTAGGGCGTGGGCTCTCCCCTGGGTTATTTGCCCCCTCTGGGGGCATACGTGCAGACATTTTCATTAAGTTATGGGCGTGTGGAGCATGTGTTTCTGCCACACAGGGGGCCTTGTACATTTTTTTCATGGATGTATTTATGTTATGAAGAGCATGCCCGAGGGGATGGCTAAACGTACATGTCTTCATTGTAAGCGTGCCCCCGGAGGGGACGGAGACAATAGGATAGGACGTTAGTCCTATCTAAGGCGTTGCCCCCCCTTAATTCCCGACCCTGAAAGGGGCGGGCAGGGATGCTACGTCCTCAGTTGTGTTTTTTTTGGTGCCCCTCATTATTTCATCCATGTACATGTAGGAAAACCTGGATGTACATGTAGGAAAACCTGGATGTACATGTAGGAAAACCTAGATGTACATGTAGGAAAACCTAGATGTACATGTAGGAAAAGCTAGATGTACTTGTAGGAAATCTTAGATGTACTTGTAGAAATTCCCGATGTGCATGTCCTAATTCTTAGACAACTACCTGTTTTCGCGGCCAGCATCACCATACCCCTATTCTCGCATGCCTCCTTTCGGCGCATGATGCCCCTGTTGGGTAGTCGCTCCCACAGCTGCGCGTAATGCCTGTTGCAGCTTTTTATGGTTAATCTTATATAATCTCGGAGGGGTAAAAATTTACAATGAGTTTTAGCTCCAGGCTTTTGATTAGTTATGCGCGGGAGCGTCTCCCGGCGCAGCTTTCATGAAGGCCTCCACGCCACGCATCCAATTATTTCCAACCATATTAATTTAACGCGTATGAAACGTATTTACTTTCACTCATTCCTTCTTTCCTCTTCGGGCGGGGGTAAAGGGATGGGGGCACACGTGGCAGACATTGCCAAGGGGCGCCATATACGTAGCAAAAGGGTTGACTTCCACACGTGGAGGTCAACCCGGCTTGTTGTCGTTCAGGATAGTGTCTAAGCCTCGTCCATCTGGAGGAGGATATCGTCGCAGCGTTCTCCCGCTGTATGCCCCTCAGAAGGACTGTCAGACGTGGCCGGTGCAGAGGCGTCTAAGCGGCGGGAGATACGCATGGCACAGAAGTTCGGGCCGCACATCGTACAAAACTCTCCGCCTTCTAAGTGGCCTTCCCGATAGTACTGAGCCGCGAGGTCCGGGTCGAGGCTAAGGTTAAACTGGTCCTTCCAGCGGAATTCATAGCGGGCCTTCGACAGGGCATTGTCGCGTACGGCGGCACCGGGATGCCCCTTGGCCAAGTCAGCAGCATGGGCCGCTATCTTGTAAGTGACGACGCCGGTACGTACATCGTCGCGATTGGGCAGGGCGAGATGTTCTTTGGGAGTGACGTAGCAGAGCATGGCTGTGCCAAGTGCCCCAATGATGGAGGCGCCTATGGCGGAGGTGATGTGGTCGTAGCCCGGGGCTATGTCCGTCACCAATGGACCAAGGGTGTAGAATGGGGCTTCGTGACACTTCTCAATCTGTCGTTGCATGTTCTCCGGTATCTTTTGCATGGGCACATGGCCCGGTCCTTCGATGAAGGCCTGGACACCTTTCTCCCAAGCGCGGGTGACGAGTTCGCCCATCGTATCCAATTCAGCGAACTGAGCCCGGTCGTTTGCATCGTCTATGGAGCCGGGGCGCAGGCCGTCACCTAACGAGATGGCGGTGTCGTAGGCGGCGCAGATGTCGCAGATGTCGTCGAAATGTTCGTACAGGAAACTCTCGCGGTCATGCTTCACACACCACTCAGAGATGATGCTGCCGCCTCGCGATACCATGCCCGTGCGTCGTCCTTGAGCCAGATGGACGTTGGCACGGCGGATGCCACAGTGGATGGTAAAGTAGTCAACCCCCTGCTCACATTGCTCGATGAGCGTGTCGCGGTAGATTTCCCAGGTCAGGTCCTCCGCATTGCCATGCACCTTCTCCATCGCCTGGTAGAGAGGTACAGTGCCTACGGGGACGGGGCTGTTGCGTACAATCCACTCGCGGGTTTCGTGAATATGGTCGCCCGTAGAGAGGTCCATAATCGTATCACCACCCCACTTGCAGCTCCATACGGCTTTCTCCACCTCCTGAGGAATGTCGGAGGTGGTAGCGGAGTTGCCGATGTTGGTGTTGATCTTGACGAGGAACTGACGGCCGATAATCATGGGCTCAGCCTCGGGATGGTTGATGTTGGCCGGTATGACGGCGCGCCCGGCAGCTATCTCGTCTCTGACAAACTCGGGGGTGATATGCGTCTTGATGCCGAGCGCCTCGCAGTTCATGTTTTCACGGATGGCCACATACTCCATCTCCGGGGTGATGATACCCTGCTTGGCATAATGCATCTGCGTGATGCCTTTGCCGGGCAGTGCGCGCAGAGGGAGTGGCGGGGCGGGAAAGCGGATGTCGCGTGTCGAGGCATCCGCCAGTCGCTCGCGGCTATAGACAGAGGAGAATGAAGTGAGACGCTCCACACCGCCACGTTGCAGTATCCACTGCTCACGAGTGCGGGGCAGCCCCTTCGATAGATTGGGCTCGTAGGAAGCGTCGGAGTATGGACCTGACGTGTCGTAGATGACCACGGGCTCATTTTTGGCGTAGGCCACACTGCCATCAGCCTGACGGGTGGCAGTAGGCGTGAGGTAAACCTTGCGCATGGCCACGCGCAAATCCGGGTATAGTTGGCCTGCCATATAGACCTTCTCGCTAGCAGGGTATTTGATTTTCAGTTTGTCTATCATGAGGTGATCTAGTTATATAGTGAGTGTGTGAATAGATGGTACTGGAGGATAAGGCAAGGCCATCGCCGGAATGGGGGATGCCTCAGTAAGAGCAGTGGAGAAAGCGATGGATGGCCTGGATGGGGTCGGGAGCGTGTAAGATAGCCCCACTGACGGCAATGCCCTGGACGCCGGTCTGCATGATGGCCGGTACGTCGTCGAGGGTGATGCCTCCAATGGCGCAGATGGGGCGGCGTATGCGCTTGGCACGTAGCGCAGACACAATAGACTTATATCCCTCGAGGCCGAGCACTGGGGACAGGTTTTCTTTAGTGGTAGTGAAGCGGAAGGGCCCGCAGCCCACGTAGTCGCCACCATCTACGCAGACCTGTACGGCCTGCTCCGGGGTGTTGGCCGTGCCGCCAATGAGGAAACCCTCACCCAACAGGGACCGAGCCTCAGCGATAGGCATGTCCTGCTGTCCGAGGTGGACGCCATCACATTGTATCTCGTTGACGAGATGTACCCGGTCGTCAATAATGAGTACAGCCTCAGCCGCCCGACATGCCTTCAACAAACGCCGGGCGATAGGGCGCACTTCGTCATCGGTATGGCCCTTCATGCGAAGTTGGATCCATTTGCAGCCACCCTTGAGGGCAATTTCTGCGGACTCTTCGTAGCTGTATCGCTCAGTCTGATGGGTGATAAATTGAAGTGGGAGCATATAGGTTAGATAGTGATGTGCGATGGGCCGGTAGGTTGAAGGTGGGTGTGGGCAGGTGGCAGCAGGAGCCAACCGGAGCTTAGGGGGTAGCGCTATGGGGATAGGCCTTGCGGTCGAAGTCGGGGCTGTGGTAGGTACGGCCGAAGCTAATGCGCAGCCACCTGTAGGGTGCGGAGAGTACAAAGGCCAGGAAACTGAAACTACCCGGCAGGCTCTCACCAAGCGAACCGGCTATGCGCCGAAGCCCCTTGCGGGTCAGACCTGCAAAGATAAAAAGAATGAGGATACAAAGCGCATCGATCAGGCTGTCGAATATGGGGCGGTAGTCCAGGCTGAAGACGGGAGCGAGCCACGAAAGTACCTCATTGTCGTAGTCTGGTGGTAAAAGATAATATCCCACCTGGGCGAGGCGTGTGAGAAGCCAGGTAATAAAAGCAGCCATATATGCGTAGACAGCAATGACGACTGTCGCCTGGCGTGTGGCGGTAAGCGGCGCGGCCTCAACATCTGTATATTGGTGGCTCTCAGACCGCACGATACGTTCAAAGTAAAGTTCGGTAGTCGATGGGGCACGCAGATGTAGGGTGGAAGAGGGTGATAGCACCATGGCAGTGCGTGAGGGCAATGCGTGACGGGCAATGAGGATGGTTTCTTCGCCAAAGTTGAAGGCAAGGCTGTCACTAAAGCCCCCTTCGGCGAGGAACCACTCTTTGCGCAGGGCATAGCCTTCGAGTGGCGGATTGAAACGTATCCCTTTTTGCCAGGCGTACCACACGTCAAGGTAATGATGAATGTGCTCGAAGGTCAGTGTGGCCGAGGGTGAGTATTTTGGCTTCTTACGTAGATTGACCCTATCAGACTTCGGTGTGTCAGGGGGAAGGGGTGAGGATGTGTCGCACGGACGATACGTGGTATAGTATTGTATATAGTCGTAGCCGGAAGTCATGTGCGCTGCGCAGGCTTCTACCCAGTGAGTGTCGGGGGGGATGGCCCCCGGGCGAACGACCATGACCCATTCGCCCCAGGCGGCCTTGAAGCCCAGAGTAAGAGCCAACTTTCGAGGCACAATCTGGCGCGAGGACGTAGGCACCGCTGTATGGCGCAGGCGCAGCCCCTCGGTCGTGTTCGCCAGGTTCTCGATGAGGGCTTGCAGTGGTATGTCGTCGTTGTCATGTGTGAAGTCAGCAACAACCACTTCACAATACCCCTGATATTGCTGTTGTCTCAACGCTTGAATGGTGGCAATGGCCTCATCGCGGTTGTCGCTTGGTCCTATCGGTACAATAAGGGTTATGCGAGCAGCATGGTCGCTGTCGCTGAGAGAGGTGGGTTGGTTCTGCTGAGCTATCGCCTCAGGCCTTTTACTATCCCACCAGAATATGCTCCAATATATAAAGGCTGCGAGCAGCTGAATGACTGCCAGCAGCATGATGACAAGCGAGAATGAAGATATATCGGTCAAAGGATACAAGGCTAAAAGGGCAAGGGCTGATAGTGAGACGGTCAATGTGAAAGGTAGGGCACATGTGTGGGCTTATTTCGCTCGGATGCGCCGACGAAGCTCTGCGCAGAGTATCGCTGTGGCTGACGCTACATTAAGACTTTCTGACCCACAACTGCTATCCGGGAACGGGGGGATATATAGGCGGTGGGTCACGCCGTCTGCAACCTGTGCGCTGATGCCATTGCCCTCGTTGCCCATGACAAGGAGGCCGGCTTCCGGCCGTTCGATGGGGGCTGTATAACAATTGTCGCCGTCCAGGAAAGTACCATATACCGGTGTGCTCTCTGGCAGCGATGAGATAAATGAAGGAAGGTCAGTGTAGATAACTTCCACGCGGGCCAAGGCCCCCATCGTGCTTTGCACTACCTTGGGGGAATAGACGTCGGCAGTCTCGTGTGAAGCGAAAATGCGGTGAATGCCGAACCAATCGGCTGTGCGGATAATGGTGCCTAAGTTGCCGGGATCTTGTACACCATCTAAGGCTATGCTTAGGGTGTTGCCAATGGCCTCTGTTGCTGTGACTGACACTAGGGGCCTTTGGTGGAAGACACAGATGGCACCCCCGCCTTTGGGGGGAGAAGCCAAGGCAGAGAGGGCCGCCAGTTCGGCCACTGTGCAGGGATGGACTGCTGTGGAGGCAGGAAGGAGGGAAGCCGGTAATGAGGCGAGAAAGTCGTCAGTGGCATAGAGCCCTTCGGCTTTCATACCTGCGGCCAGCAAATCGTAGACAAGTTTCCTCCCCTCTGCCACAAAACAGAGACTGTCGTCGCGGTACTTCTTTTGTGCAAGCGAATGAACAAATTTTATGGTGCGGCGAGTGAGCATATATGAGGGGGCGGTTTATGGTGAAAATATGGCAAGGATTGTCCGAGGCAGACAGTCCTTGCTGTGAGGCGGGTAGATGGATGTAGGATGGCTGGTGTTCCCCTTCATTGGAAGCCGGGTTGTGGGTGGCCATAGGGGAAGGCATCGGCGCAGTGAGGAATGACTTCTATAGGGCGGGGCTATTACTATTGTCTGCTACGTGAGAGCAATGGTATTTCACGGCAAAGCTACAAAGTTCTTCCTGAAAAAGTCTTAACTTTGCCCCGAAATGTACAGACCACTCGCATATATTTTCTCCAGCTTGCTTGTCCTTCTGGTGACGTCATGCAGCCCGCGTCGTTTTCTTCAGGCTGACCAGACGCTTCTACAGAAGGTCAGCGTCACCTCGGACAAGAAGGTCGAGAAACTATCTCAGTACAAGAGCTATGTACGTCAGCAGCCTAACACGAAGTGGTTCTCCCTGCTGAAGGTGCCCACAGCTATTTATTGCCTGTCAAGTACAGACTCTGTGCGCGGCAACAAAGGGTTTTCTAAGTGGTTGAGGCGAATGGGAGAAGCGCCGGCTATTTATGACCCCAAGCAAACGGCCCTCTCCATTGCTTCGCTCGAGCAGGCACTTATGAACGAGGGCTACCTTCATGCTTCTTGTGACACAGTCGTTACGCACCATAAGTACAAGACCCGCGTACGTTACAACCTACATCCTCAAAACCGTTATTATATAGAGCACCTCTACTACCATTTTGAGTCAGAAGAGGCATACAGAGCATTTCAGGCCGACTCTGCTGCCACCTTGCTACGTCGTGGAATGCCTCTCAACCTGAACCGCATGGCCGAAGAGAAACGCCGTATCCTTCGTGCCATGGCCGATCGAGGTTTCTATGGCCTTCATGATGGCTATATATCTTTTGACATAGACACGCTGCGAGGCTCTCTTGGGGCAGATGTGACCCTTCACTTTGTAACCCCTCAAGAAGAAACAGTTATTGCCATACCGCGCACCATAGGTAAGATACGCCTCTACGAAGATGTGGAACGTGCTGACACCCAGTCGCTCGATTCTACGACTTATCGTGATATCCAATTCTTTTATAAAGGACGCAACCGCATTCGTCGCCGTATCTACGCCTCGCAGATTCCTCTCAACCAGGACAGCCTTCTGAGAGAAACGGATGTCCGTAACTCATACGTCTCACTGGGTGGTCTGCCAGCTATCAAGCAAACTACGGTGCGTCTATATCCTATGTCGGGAGATACGGCGCAGGTGGGGTGTGATATACATGTCATCCCGGCTAAGCCTAATAGTTTTGGCTTTGATGTGGAGGGCACAAACACTGCCGGTGACCTCGGTGCAGCCGCGTCGGTGACCTATTCTAATAGAAATGTCGGTCATGGTTCGGAGCTGCTCACTCTGAAACTCCGAGCTGCGTATGAGGCCATTACGGGCCTGGAGGAGTATAGTGATAATAACTTTATTGCGTGGTCTGCAGAGATGGCATTGCGTTTTCCAACCCTCCGTATACCCTTCGCACGCTTCAGAATGCACAAGGCAGTGAAGGCCACCTCTGAGGCAAAGATTATGTATGACTCGCAGGACCGGCCGGAGTTTCATCGACGTGTGCTGACTGGGTCATGGGGCTATCGCTGGTATCGCAATGCTGATTCTCGACTGCAGCACCGCCTCGATGCCTTCCAGCTCAACTATGTCTATATGCCTTGGATATCTGGCGCTTTCAGACAGAAGTATCTGGAGGGTGATGACCCTCATTACTCGGTGTTGAGATCTACTTACGAAAATTTGTTTGTCATGAAGACGAGTTATAGCCTTATCTATAACTCCATGCGTGATGCAGCCGACCGCCCCTCGGGTATCTATCAGACGAATGGGCTTGTGATGAAGAGCAGCGTGGAGCTGGCCGGTAACCTGCTCTACGCTTATTCACGTCTTTTCGGTCACAACAAAGACGGTCAAGGGAAGTATACCCTCTTTGGCATCAACTACTCCCAATATGTGAAGTTTGATTTTGACGTGGTTAAAAGCTTCCTCGTCAATTCCCGCAACTCTTTTGCCTGTCATGCTGCCCTTGGCATTGGTATCCCCTATGGGAACTCTGACTTGTTGCCCTATGAAAAACGTTACTTCGCTGGTGGCGCCAACAGTGTCAGAGGATGGAGCGTGCGCGAATTAGGTCCAGGCTCATATCGGGGAGAGGATGGCAAGGTGGACTTCATCAATCAAACGGGTAACCTCAAGCTTGACCTCAGTGCAGAGTGGCGCACGCAGTTATTTGGAAAGCTTCATGGGGCCTTCTTCATAGATGCCGGCAACATTTGGAACACTCGCACCTATCCGGGTCTGGAGGCGGGTACTTTCCGCTGGCATAGATTTTGGCGCGAGATAGCAGTGGCGTATGGTTTGGGGCTTCGTCTCAACTTTGACTACTTCATTCTGCGCTTTGACGGTGGTATGAAGGCTATCAACCCGCAGTATCGGAATAGTATCAACCACTATCCTCTCGTCAACCCTAAGTTTAGTCGCGACTTTACCTTCCACTTTGCTGTTGGCCTACCCTTCTAAGTTTCATCCTCATCTTAATCAAGTGTCCTTGCAATACATCTCCTTTTGTTCCGGCAGTAGCGGCAATGCCTCCTACCTACTCTCTGACGGAGTGGGCCTGCTGATAGATGCGGGTATCAGTCTGCGCAAACTCAAGCAGCACTTTTCAACTTATGGCCTTTCGCAGGCTGCTCCTGTGGCCCTCCTTTTAACTCATGACCACACCGATCATGCAAAGGGCGTCGGAGCAATCAGTGCTCATTTTCATCTCCCTGTTTATGGCACGGAGCGGGTCCATAAGTCGATTGACGCAAATCATCATGTGGCCAAGAAAGTGCCTGTCGATTGTCGCGTCACATTCAGCCCCGGAGATACTTTCACCATCGGCCCTTTCCGTGTCACGACTTTTCACGTGCCTCATGATAGCGCGGAGAATGTGGGCTATCATATAGAGGCTGAGGGAAAGCATTTCGTTCTGCTTACTGATGTCGGTCACTTCACGGATGACATGATACCACATGTTCAGGCGGCGACGCATCTCGTGGTCGAAGCTAATTATGACCCTGTTATGTTGAGTCTCAGCCCCTATCCTTTGAGGCTGAAGAACCGCATACTTGCTCCAAATGGCCATACAAGCAATGAAGAGACGGCGCAGTTCCTTATCGCCCATCTATCTCCGGCGCATATCAGACAGCTCTGGTTGTGCCATCTTAGTGCCATCAACAATCGTCCGCAGAAGGCGCTTGACACTATTATGGTGAGGCTTCAAGAGGCTGGTTTCAATGTGCAGACACCTGCGACTCCACAGCCGGGCGCCCTACTCGTGGACACCCTCCCACGTCATACTCCCTCCTTGCTCACAGACCTGCTATAGCACCTGCCATTCTACTGTGGCCTCGATTACTTTAACAGTTTATCTCAATCCTTATGAACCCATCTCCTGAAGGCTATCCTGTTAGACGGCACGCTTGTGCCACCAATCGTTATTGCCAGACGCTCGACCTCCGTGATGACCCTCAACTCATTAGTGCCTATCGACGCCTTCACGCTCCGGATGGCATTTGGCCGGAGATACTTGAGGGCATACGTGCTTCCGGTGTGCTGGAGATGGAGATATATCTTGTGGGCACTCGTCTCTTTATGATAGTCGAGCTTCCCGCTAACCTTTCATGGCACGAGGTGATGGAGAAGATGGCGCACCAGCCGCGTCAGGCTGAGTGGGAGGCACTGACTGCTCGTTACCAGAAGGCCCAGGCCACGGCTACTTCAGACGAGAAGTGGCAGTTGATGGAGCGTATCTTTCACCTATATTGATATTCACAATGATAGTCTGATTTCGCTTAAACGTCGCCCTTACTCAGCCTGTCCCGTTTGCAGGTTGAGTGGGGGAGCTTCCACAGGATGAGCTCTCCACTCTCCGGCACGTCATACGCCTATCCATTTTGTGTGAAGTATAGCTTAAATGACTGTTTGAGCCGCCTTGACCTTTCAGATAAATAGACTTGGCAGGACCTCGCTGAAGTGAAGCCCTGCCAAGTCTATTGGTGTATGGGTGTCAGCCCCTTAGACTACCAAGCGAACAGGGGGTAACTCTCCATGGTTTCGTTTACCTTATGGCGTACATCTGCGATGACCTTTTCATCTTCAGGCGCATTGAGCACCTGCTCTATGAAGTCGGCTATGAGCACCATGAGGTCCTCTTTCGCACCACGTGTGGTGATAGCCGGAGTACCGAGGCGGATACCTGAGGTCTGGAAGGCGGAGCGGGTGTCGAACGGAATCATATTCTTATTCACAGTGATGTCGGCTGCCACGAGGGCATTTTCAGCTGCACGGCCGGAAAGCTCGGGGTACTTGGGGCGAAGGTCAACGAGCATGCTATGGTTGTCGGTACCGCCGCTCACAATGTGAAATCCGCGTTTCATGAGTTCGTTGGCGAGACAGGCAGCATTCGTTTTAACCTGTGAGGCGTATTGGCGGAACTCCGGTTGAAGAGCTTCGCCGAAGGCTACGGCTTTGGCAGCTATGACATGTTCAAGTGGGCCGCCTTGAACGCCGGGGAAGACTGCACTGTCAAGCAGACGGCTCATAGGCTTGATCTCGCCCTTAGGGGTGGTAAGTCCCCAGGGGTTGTCGAAGTCTTTACCCATGAGTATCAGACCACCACGTGGGCCGCGGAGCGTTTTGTGTGTGGTGGTGGTGACGATGTGAGCGTGATGTACAGGATTGTCAAGCAGGCCTGCAGCGATAAGACCGGCGGGGTGTGCCATGTCTATCATGAGGAGAGCACCTACTTTATCGGCGATGGCCCTCATACGGGCGTAATCCCATTCTCGACTGTAGGCTGAGCCTCCCCCCACAATCAGTTTAGGCTTGTGTTCTATGGCGAGACGTTCCATCTCGTCGTAGTCAACGCGTCCTGTTTCCGGGCTAAGATGATAGGCAACGGGGTGGTAGAGAATGCCGGAGGTATTGACGGCTGAGCCATGGGAGAGGTGGCCACCCTGGTCTAAGCTGAGTCCCATGAATGTGTCACCGGGTTTTAACACGGCCATGAAAACGGAGGCGTTGGCCTGTGCGCCCGAGTGGGGCTGAACGTTGGCGTAGGCTGCGTCGAAGAGCTTGCAGGCACGCTCAATAGCCAGGCGCTCACACTCGTCTACTACCTGGCAGCCTCCGTAGTAACGCTTGCCTGGATACCCCTCGGCGTATTTGTTGGTCAGCACGGAGCCCATGGCTGCCATTACTTCCGTCGAAACAAAGTTTTCTGAGGCAATTAACTCAATGCCGCGAAGCTGGCGACGGCGCTCGGCCTCGATAAGATTAAAAATAGCGTTGTCTCTATTCATAGCGCTTGAAGATTGATGTGATAGGTAATGCCTTTGGGGGCAGAGCCTGCGCGTGGGGGGCTGTGCCGTGGCGTGGTTGTCATGAGTGGTGTAGAGCGACAGTGACCCTATGTGGGTTATATCTTCTTGAATATGAGGCTGTCGGTCTCGGAGCAGAGCACCATGCGCTTGCTGCTGAGCTGAAGGACCTGGAAGTCTGTACCGCCTTGGTGAATGCCTACGATGGACAGGGGTGAGGTTTCCAGTTCCTCCGGGGTGATGGCTATGTCGTGGGCCCTATAGTGCCAGAAGATTTGGGTAAGGCGCAACGTCGAACCCTCATGGTTGAAACGACAAACCACCTCGTGCGACTTACCGAGTTGCAACTCTGAGGTATCTTCATGGAGGGGAACGGGGGCTGTGATAGACAGGAGGTCAAGCTGGACGTTCCAGCTGATGCCCGTATCGCGTTTGTCCGTGTAGTCGCTGTATGTGGGGGAGTCGGTTGAGGGCTTGGTATATTGTGCGGTGAGCATCCACTTTCCATCGAGGTCTCCATTGCTCGGCAGCTTGCCGCAGGCGGTGAGCAGCAGTGTTAAGAGGATGAATGTCAAGTTCTTGGTCATGGTGAGGAGTATAAAGGTATGTCGCTGAATGTGGGGAGTAGATGGTATCCGGTTATGTGGGCGTTATCTGATAAGCATACCGCGTTTCACGATGTGTAGGCTGAGGCCGAAGTTGTTGCCAATGAGATTGCCGCGGTCCATACCAAGTGCAAGGCCGCATTCCCAGCCGTCACCAATGTGTTTGATGGGCTTTTGTGGGCGCCACGTTGTTTCTATAAGGAAGCTGTCTGTGTGTCGGGCCGTCAGATGTGGGGCAGGGTAGGTGCCATGGCTGCGTTCGTGGCTGTAGAGCAGGCGGTAAGACAATGAAGCAGTCGGTTGCCCCATGAGGCCGATGTGGTGAGCTATGAAACGGTTGTCGGAGAAGGCGAGTGTGCCATCGTGCCTGTACAGCGGCGAAGTGTACAGTGGGTTGCCCACAGCTTGTCCCCAGTGCTGGTGACCTTGATAGATACTGTGATTATAGTAGTTGTCGGCTCCACTAATTTGGTCCGGTATGGCAGCCGTATGGTCGTGGTATACAGGCCCACTTTGGTAGGTGGTCTTCAAAAACTCGTACACGATGGTGCTTACGAAGGGGTTCTGAGGTAGCTCCACTTCTGCGCCAAGGAGGCCGTCCAGCCATCCATATTCGAAGAACATCTGCGAGTGGTCTTCAAAGAAATGGTCCAAGTAGATGCTTGCCCGCCAGTTGTTGGCCTTATAGTTCAGTCGGAAAATCCAGCTACCTACGGTGTTGCCGGTGGCGTTGGCATAGCCATCACCGTCGGTGGCATCACCGCCGAGGCCGAATATGGCGTCAAAGAAGTCCTTCGGGCGCTGTGGCATCTCCAACTTGCTGCCTATGCCGCCCACAGAGCCTGTAATGTAGGCTGTGCCTCCGAAGTAGGTCATCCATTCGAGGCCGCCTTCGAAGGAGAGGGGGAATTTCTTCTCGTTGCCTATGCGTAGGTAGCCGGCCTTGGTGTGGTAGAGCACCTTCTCTGTGCGTTTGGCGTCCATAGCACAATAATCTTTCTGGAAGCCGCCGTCCGTCAGCATGCCATAGCCAAAGTGTCCCTTGATGGCCACCCAGTCTGATTTTCCGGTAAGGCTCAGATATTCAGGTAGTGCGATGCGTATGTTGGGCATGGGGCGTGCGTTGATGCCCATTGTCTGACTGCCGCTACTGAGCAGGTTGTTCTTCAGCTGCATAGGTTCCTCCTTGGCTCCGATGGTGAGGCGGAGGGCGCGATAGTCAATGTCGGTGTATAGCTGCTGTATGACGAAGGGGGCCGACATTCCGTAGGTGGCTGCCACGTCAGCTCTCCATCCTATGCGCCATTTGCGCAGGCTGTCGTTCTCCGCCCTGTGTCCGGCTTGTAGTCTGAGGTAGCCGTTGGCGTATTCCACCCCTGAGAGACCGTATCTGTTGGCTGAGAGCCATAGTGGTGTCTCGCCGTCGGTGGCTGTGACGCGGCTTTCCATACCGTAATCTACATGGCGTATGGCTGCCTGGAGGGCTGTGGTGGGTTCGTTGTGTGCGCTCTGTGCCATGAGGACGTTTGGTGACAGGGCAGCCATGCCCGTCAGAGCAAGGGTGAGCAGGGTGAACAGCCTGCCAATCAGGTCGGTGCGGCCTATGCGTTTGAGTTCAGCCATGATGCGTTTCCGCTCATCGGCTTTATACCAGAAGAAGAACATACGTTGCTTGAGTTTGTCAGTAGGGGAGTGGGCCGACCATACGGGGCGGAGGGTATAGGGGTGATAACCCGCGTACCAGGTGGTAGTTGCCACAGTCATGGGGGTAGGCGTGAAGTCCTGCACCTGTTCCAGCTTGAAGTCTAAGTGCTTGGTGATGGCAGCCAGTTCTGCCATGTCTTCGGCGGTGCAGCCCGGATGTGAGGAGATGAAGTAGGGAATGATTTGCTGGCGCAGTCCGGCTTTGCGGCAGATGGTGTCAAAGACCGTCTTGAATTGTTTGAAAAGGTCGAACGAGGGCTTCCGCATCAACTCCAGCACCTTGGGCGAGGTGTGTTCCGGTGCCACCTTCAGCCTGCCTGAGACGTGGTGGCAGATGAGTTCTTCCGTGTAGTCGCGGGCTGCCTTCTTCAGGGCAGGATCTTTATAGTCGGCCAGCAGGAGGTCATAGCGCACGCCGCTTCCTATATAGCTGTGGCGCACTTGTGGCAGGGCGTCGACGGCGCGGTAGATGTCTGTCAGCGGCCGATGGTCGGCGTGCAGGTTGGGACAGATGGCGGGGTGAATACATGAGGGGCGTTTGCATTTTCTGCACAGCGTGGTGTCTTTTCCTCCCATTCTGTACATGTTGGCTGACGGTCCGCCCAGGTCTGAGAGGTTGCCGCTGAAGCCTTCCATGCGTGTCACGGCCTCCACTTCGCGCAGAATGCTTTCTTTGGAGCGTGACATGATAAACTTGCCCTGGTGGGCGGAGATGGTGCAGAAGGCGCAGCCGCCGAAGCACCCGCGATGAAGGGTGACGGAGTATTTGATGGTTTCGTAGGCCGGTATGCGCTTACCTTTATACTTAGGGTGGGGAAGGCGTGTGTAGGGAAGGTCGTAGGCGCGGTCTATCTGTCCTGTTGTCATAGGCGGGTAGGGCGGATTGACCACTATATACTGTTCCCTCACCTGCTGAATGAGGCGACTTGCCTCATATTTATTGCTTTCTTCCTCTATGTGTTTGAAGTTCTCGGCGTAGCGCTTGCGGTCTTTCAGGCAGACTTCGTGGCTGTGTAGCAGGATGTCGTCTCCGCGTATGCCGCCTCGTATGCTGTCGCGTGTCTCGAGAGTAGCTGTCTGACGTATGGCCACACGGCTGATGGCGTTCCGAAAGAGGCTGCGTGTCATGCTGACTTCGCCGCCTTCTTCCCCGTTCGTGTCGTTCTTGGTCATCGTGTCAGCTGCCGTGGCGTAACTTTCGAGCGTGTCGTTGAGCAGGGTGCACAGGTCGGTGAGCGGAGCCTCGCCCATGCCGTAGATCAGGAGATCGGCCCCTGAGTCGGTCAGTATCGAGGGGCGTAGCTCGCCCTTCCAGTAGTCGTAGTGTGTCAGCCGTCGGAGCGAGGCTTCTATGCCGCCGATTACTACCGGCGTATCGGGATAGAGCTCACGCAGTATGTGGGTATAGACGATGGTGGGATACTCCGGCCTCATGTCGTGCCTGCCGTCCGGACTATACGCGTCCTCGCTGCGCAGGCGTCGGTTGGCTGTATACTTGTTGACCATGGAGTCCATGCAGCCCGGCGCTATGGCAAAGAAAAGGCGCGGACGTCCTAAGCGCCTGAAGTCGCGTAGGTCGCCGTGCCACGATGGTTGTGGCACGATGGCCACACGCAGTCCCTCTGCCTCTAAGAGGCGTGCCAGCACCGCCACCCCGAACGAAGGGTGGTCTACGTAGGCATCGCCGGAGAAGAATATCACGTCTGCTCGCTCCCAGCCTCGCAGTTTCATTTCCTTCTGCGTGGTGGGGATAAAGTCTGATAGCTGATATTGGTGGGGCTGTGGCATGGGCGGGGCGTGTCTATGTCTGTACGGGCGGGGGTGGCAGCTGGGGCGTACGGCGGAGAGGTCTGCGTTCCTTCCTTCTCTTACGGCGTTCTTAGTCACCCTTTGTGGGCGGCGGAGCGTCTACGCTTCTTCGCTTTCGACAGGCGTCGTGGCGCAGTATTGCCGGAAGGCTTCAAGCAGGTGCTTTAGTCCGAAGGCTTTGAGCTTGTCAGCGAAGACTACATCGGCACTGAGTTTTAGCAGGTCCTTGGCCTCGTCGCCTTGACTGAGTGTGAGCGCCTCCACGCGGCGGCGAAGCTTGTTCACCTCTTCCTCTGTCACGAAGCCTGTGCTGCCCACAAGGCCATCGAGCAGGTTATACTTGCGGAGCGTAGCCATGTGGGCGTCAGTCACACACAGATGGCGCGAGCCGCTTTCGTTGAGTTGAATGTCGTACATGGGTCTGATATATAAGGGTGTGTAGTGTCTCTGGCCGGTCAGGGGCGTGTGGGGGGCTCAGCGTAGCGACTCTAAGTTGACGACAGCGGCCGCGTATGCCTTCTGCCAGTCTGTGTCGAGACAGAAAGGCGTCATGCTCTCTTTGTCGTCTATGAAGGCGTGTGTCGTCTCGCGGTCCGTATCGTTCCACATGGGGTTCATCACCGAGGCATTCATGAAGAGCAAAATCTTGTTCTTGCGCACGGCTTCGGGCTGCTTCTTGTCCTTCATTACCTCCGTGAAGAAGAGTGTCAAGAACTCTGACAGATAGTAGGCTTGTGTATCAAGAAGGTCTGTGGCCACCGTCTCGCTCTGCTCAAAGGCTTTCTTTTGCAAGTAGAGCAGGGAGGTGCGCTTAAACTGCGCAATCTGGGCCTGCGTATAACCGCTTGTGGGACTGTTCACCACGCGCGTGGCATTGTCAAGCACATAATTGAACACGTCCTGCGCCCTCACCATCGAGGGCAGACACAAGAGACAGAGCACAAGAAATAGCTTCATGAGCAGTGGGTGATAAGAGTGAGACGAGAGAGGTTATTCGGTGTGTAGGAGAGACAAGGGCGGGATACTTGGCCCTGTTCATCGGTGAATGCGATCGGTGTGCTGTTTAACGAAGTCGCTCCATGACCCTGCTCGGCCGCCCGACTTATGGGCTGGCCCGAGAGTTGCAAGGGGCGAATGTGCTTGCAGGTGGTGGCAGAGAGCTGCGGCTAAGGCGTCGGTGGCGTCGAAGTAGGGTAGGAGGGTCTCTTCCGTAAGCGCTAGCCGGTGGATGAGCATGCGCTGCACCATCTCCTTGGTGGCGGCGCCGTTGCCAGTGACAGCCTGCTTGATCTTGCTGGGGGCGTACTCCACGACGGGAATTTGATGGTTGATGGCAGCTGCCATGACCACGCCTTGCGCCCGCCCCAGCTTGAGCATGGTCTGTACATTCTTGCCGCAGAAGGGAGACTCAATGGCCAGAATGTCAGGCGAAAAGGCTTCGATGATTGAATTAACCCTTTCAAAGATGCGTCCCAGCTTCAGATATACGTCGCTCACCTTCCTCAGGTCTATGACGCCCATGGCCATGGCTTCTACCTTACGGCCCGTAACCTTCAGCACGCCATAGCCCAGCACGTTGGTGCCGGGGTCGATGCCGATGATGATTTGTTCTGCTTGCTCAACCATGGGTCGTGATATGCGTGCAGCAAAAGTACACTTTTGGGTTGAATTACAAAGCGCGTGTCCCGCCTTTTCTTTTCTCTGCAAGGCTCTCCCGGTGCTCCCGGTCTGTCTCGGGTGGCTGGCGGCTTGCATCCGGGGCTTGCTGACTCTACGTGCGCCCGTTGCTGCCATGCTCGGAGGCAGCGTCTCCCGTTCGGTGTACAACCGTCGCCTGGTTGATGTACGCTCGTCGCCTGGTTGATGTACGCTCGTCGTCTGGTTGATGTACGCTCGTCGCCTGGTTGATGTACGCTCGTCTGCTGGTTGGGCGACGATGCGTGGATGTACATCCGGGTTCGGCCGTCACCATGAATGAAGCGTTCAGTCCAGCCTTTGACGAGTTGCGCGCGGGTGTTGAAAGCTCCACCTATGTGGCGATATTTTACGATGAATACGCACTATTTGACTGCCGTGTTACGGTCGGAAAGCGGCAGCCTGTTCCCCTTTTGCTGGACGGAGGGCGTAGAAAAACCGCACGTTACGTCGCTTTGTTAGATAATATGTCGTAAATTTGCGCCATATAGTGAGAGCCTACAAGGGCTTCCCCGAGATTGTCTTCACTTGCGGGCTTCTTGCTTCATCCTTTCCGACTTCAAACATATAACGATATGAAACATCTATTCATGCTGCTGATAGGCAGCTTGATGGCCCTGAGCGCTGCTGCGCAGGCCGTCATCAAATTTGAAAAGACTACCCACAACTTTGGCGCCTTCAAGGAATCACAGGTGCAGAAGGTGACCTTTGTTTTCACCAACACCGGCGACGAGCCCCTCGTCATACAGCAGGCTTTCTCGTCGTGCGGTTGTACGGTGGCCAAGTTCAGCAAAGACCCCATCGCCCCCGGAGCCAAGGGGCAGGTGACCGTCAGCTATAATGGCAAGAACAAGGTACCCGGCCACTTCAAGAAGCCCGTCGGCATACGCAGCAACGCAGCCAACAGCCTTGTGCGTATTTATATCGAAGGCATCTGCGAGGCCGATTGACGGGATGAGCGTCGGCTACACCTTATCAACGTTTTCAAAGCAAGATATATGATTGACAAAAATACGCATATAGTCATCCTTGCCGGTGGCACCGGCAGTCGCTTCTGGCCGCTCTCATGCGAGGATAAGCCCAAGCAGTTTTTAGACATACTGAACCTCGGCCAGTCGCTCATTCAGCTCACGGCTGCTCGCTTCCGCGACCTTGCCCCGGTAGAGAATATCTGGGTGCTGACGCAGGCCCGCTACGCTCAGCTGGTCTACGAGCAGCTGCCATTCGTGCCCAAGGACCAGGTGCTGCTTGAGCCCTGCGGTCGAAACACAGCGCCCCCAATCTGCTACGTCAGCTGGAAAATCAAGAAGCGCAACCAGCGGGCTAACATCGTGGTGACACCCGCCGACCACTACATTCCCGACGTGGCAGCCTTCCAGGCCTCCATCAGCGACTGCCTCTCGTTTGCCGCAGAGACCGACGGCCTCATCACCCTCGGTCTGAAGCCCACCCGCCCCGAGACAGGTTATGGCTACATCAAGGCCGACCTCAGCTATCCCTCATCGCGTGGGCTCAACATATTCCGTGTGGACGGCTTCAAGGAGAAGCCTTCCCGCGAGGTGGCAGAACAGTATGTGGCCCAACCCAACTACCTCTGGAACTCAGGCATCTTCGTCTGGAGCGTAAGCACCATCGTCAATGCTTTCAGGGTCTATGAACCCGAGATGTCGGCTGTCTTTGAGCAGATGATGCCTGTGTACGATACCGCGGAAGAGCGCGAAAGGCTCGATAAGGAGTTTCCGGAATGCAAGAATATCTCCGTGGACTATGCCATACTCGAAAAGGCTGAGGAAATCTTTGTTCACCCGGCCTCTTTTGCCTGGAGCGATCTGGGCACATGGAGCTCGCTACGCGAACAAGTGGCGCATGACGCTTACGGCAATGCCGCAGTGGGAGAAAACATACATTTCTTTGACTCCCGGGGCTGCATGGTCCATGTGCACGGCAAGAAGCGCGTAGTGGTGCAAGGCCTCGAAGACTTTGTGGTCGTCGAAGAGGACGACCGCATACTCATCTGCAAACTCAGTGAAGAGCAACGTATCAAGCTCTTCCATTAAACCGACAGACCGGCTGTGTGTTGCCACGGGCAAGAGTGGCAGCCATGCTGTGCAACGCATTCCCTGAAGTTTTTTAACCCACCGGAAGATGGATTTCGCCAAGACAATCGTTGACTGGTATGCTCAGCACCGCCGCGACCTGCCTTGGCGCGATGTGGGCGACCCCTACAAAATCTGGCTGTCTGAGGTAATCCTTCAGCAGACCCGCGTGGCGCAGGGCCTCGGCTACTACAAGCGCTTTGTCAGTGCCTATCCCACTGTCGAGGACCTGGCGCGTGCAGACGAAGACGACGTGATGCGCCTGTGGCAGGGCTTGGGCTACTACAGTCGTGCACACAACCTGCTGAAAGCAGCGCGTGAAGTGGCCCGCCAAGGCACTTTCCCCACCACTTACGAGGGCGTGAGAGCCTTGCCGGGCGTGGGCGACTACACGGCAGCCGCCATCTGTAGCTTTGCCTGGGGCATGCCCCTGCCCGTGATAGACGGCAACGTGTACAGGGTGCTCTCGCGCTTCTTCGGCATAGACCTCGCCATCGACACCACCGAGGGACGAAAATATTTCGCCGCATTGGCGGCCCACCTCTTGCCACCCGCGGGCTCGGCAGACTATAACCAGGGCATCATGGACTTTGGCGCTACGGTCTGCACCCCCTCGCAGCCCCTCTGTAGAGAGGGATGTCCCCTCGCCGAAACCTGTAAGGCAGCTGCCGAGCAACAGCCGGACCGCTACCCGGTGAAGAGCCGCCGCGCGGCAGTCAGGAACCGCTTCTTTGTCTATCTCTTCGTGACCTCAGAGGTAGGGGTGTGGCTGCATCGACGTGGCCCGGGCGATATATGGCAGGGGCTGTACGAGTTTCCCCTGCTCGAATTTGACCATAAACCCACTCCCTCAGACGTGGCGGCGCATCCAGCTATGGCTACGCTCGGCATAGATCCGGCCTCACTGGCTGAAATAGTAAACGGCATGAAGCACGTGCTCACTCACCGCATCCTCCTGGCAGACTGCTACGTGGCCAGTCCCCTCCGCAAACTGCAGGAAGTGCCCGAAGGCTTTCTGGCTGTGGCTCCCGACGAACTCCCGCGTTACGCCATGCCAACCCTGTTGGAGCGCATAAAGCAGCGACTTATCTCACTCGGCGTGCAGGGCATCGTCAGATAGTCGCAGCCATTCATTCTATCTATCCCACCTTTCGTAATTCCGACCAAGAAATGGCCCGCAAACGTAAACCCCTCCCCCTCATACCACAAGTGACCATCACCGACGTAGCTGCCGAAGGCAAAGCCTTGGCACGTGTAGGCGACATGGTGGTCTTTGTGCCCTACGTCGTTCCCGGCGATGTGGTTGACCTGCAACTCACCCGCAAGAAACACAGCTATGCGGAGGCAGAAGCTGTGCACTTTCACAGCCTGTCGCCACAGCGCGCCCAGCCCTTCTGCAAACATTTCGGGGTGTGTGGCGGTTGCAAATGGCAGTGCCTCCCCTATGAACTGCAACTGGCCTACAAACAGAAACAAGTTGTGGACAACCTCACCCGCATAGGCAAGGTGCAGCTGCCCGAGGTGCAGCCTATCATCGGTAGCGCCAGACAACGCGCCTACCGCAACAAGCTGGAGTTTGGCTTCAGCAACAAGAAATGGCTCACCAAGAAAGAAATCGAGAGCGGCGTCACCTTTGACTGTATGAACGCCGTAGGCTTTCACATACCCGGGGCCTTCGACAAGATATTGGACATAGAAGAGTGTCACCTCATGGACGACATCAACAATCGCCTGAGAGGAGGCATCAGAAACTTCGCCCTCGAACACGGGCTGTCATTCTATGACCTCAGAGGGGGCGTGGGCTTGCTGAGAGGCATCATGTTGCGCACCTCAGCCACCGGCGAAGTCATGCTCCTGTTCCAATTCTGCATCCGCAGCGACGAAGAACAGGCTCAGGCTACGGCCATGCTGGAGTATGTGCGAGAGAGTTTTTCCGAAGTGACGTCGCTGTTGTGGGTCAATAACTTGAAGTGTAACGATACCATAGGCGACTTGGAAGTGCATGTACATAGCGGTACTCCTTATATATATGAAGTGATGGAAGACCTGCGCTTCAAAGTGGGGCCCAAGAGCTTCTACCAGACCAACTCGGAGCAGGCTCTCAGACTCTACCGTACAGCCCGTTCGTTTGCCGGTCTTACGGGCAACGAACTTGTGTACGATCTCTATACCGGTACGGGCACGATAGCCAACTTCGTGGCTCGGAGCGCCCGCGAGGTGATAGGCATCGAGTATGTGCCTGAAGCTATTGAGGACGCTAAGGAGAATGCCATCCTCAACGGGATAGAAAACGCCACCTTCTATGCCGGAGATATGAAAGATATACTCACCGCCGACTTTATCCGCACCCACGGACGGCCGGACGTCATCATCACCGATCCTCCGCGGGCCGGCATGCACCCCGATGTAGTAGCCACCATCCTGTCGGCCGGTCCTCGGCGTATTGTCTACGTGAGCTGTAACCCCGCCACACAGGCCCGTGACCTCGCCCTTATGGACAAGGACTATCAAGTGACTGCCGTGCAGCCTGTGGATATGTTTCCGCAGACCCATCATGTAGAGAATGTGGTCTGTCTGGAGCGCAGGTAGCGGCATCCACCTTGCCGTATCCGCTCCGACAGATGCAGCCCCTATGGCATGCGTATACCCTTCACCTTTAAGTAGCTATGGCACAAGCCCGTTCCTATAATTCACGTCTTGCACATGCTCTCGGCACCTGCCTTGCCGGAGGCGACCCCCGCGCCCTGTTGGCCTGGCTTGACCGCCTCAGCGTGGCAGAGTTTCGTGCTGCCGGCAGTTTGCTGGGAGACCGCTTGCTACCGGAGTTGCCGTCAGACCAATTCTGGGCCTACTTCGTGGAGATTGTGCCCGCTGACCGGAAAGCCTATCTTGGCACCTTCTTGAAAGCAGCAGCGAGGATGGTGGCAGGCGGCACTTTAGACTTGAACGACCCACGCTTGGCACAATTCTTGCGGCAAGCCACACCGATAGATTGTAGCAAGACACTCGAGGCCCTTCTGCCGGTGATACACGACGGGATGCAGGCCGAGAAGTTGCTCAGAGCAATGGGGCAAGGCCGGGATATAGATTTCGCGCCCCTTCTGCTAAAGGTAGGTACCCCCGAATCGTATTACCTGCTCTTCAATCAACTGAGGCGAGGCGAGGCCGACAAGGACAGGTTGCGCCTCTACAGTATCCAGCTTTTGAAGAAAGGCGACCAGCTCTCGCTCAATATGGCTGCCATTATTCGCCAATACTTCGACATCGCGGACTTACCGGCCACCTTGTCGCTCAAACTACCCCCCTATGCCTTCAGCCGCTTGGACGCTTCACACGAAGCCTTCATACACATACTGAAAGGCATATATACACCTATATAATATACGCAGTGCCGACATGGCCTGTTCCTATACATCTCTAATGACTTCAAATAATCTATGCAACGTTTACCCCTCTTCCTCTTACTCTCCCTGTTTACCCTAAGTAGCTCGCTGAGCGCATTCTCCCTCCCTAAGGAGCCCCAAGATAAGGCTAAGCAGGAAGCTGCTGCCTCCAAGGCAGATAAAGGACTATTTGACGTGACCCGCTCAGGTGATGACTGGTATTTTCACATACCGGACACCCTTTTAGGACGGGACATCCTCGTCACCGTACGCTATACCGGCACTCCGGCCTATACAGGCAAGTATGGCGGAGAGCAGGTGGGTGAGCAGACCATCTATTTTCAGACCACCGGTAAGGATAGGTTGTTGATGCGCTCACGCTTGATAATCAACCGGGCCGATACCCTCGATGCCATCAATGCGGCGGTGCGTTCATGTAGCACCGACCCTATAATCGCTTCGTTCAAGATAGAGAATGTGCAAAGGGGGAAGATGAAAGTCAAGGTGACCGACCTCTTCCTCAGCGACAACCAGGCGCTCGGCCTTAGCTCCTCGGCCCGCACACTCTTCGGCGCACAGTCGTTTATGCGCAGCCTCTCATACATTGAAAGCATTCATACGTTCCCTACAAATACCGAGGTGCGTACCGTAAACACGTGGACCTCAATGTCTAAGTCTACCATCGCCGGCCGCGCTACCGGAAAGGTGACTATTGGGCTGAACATATCGTTTGTGTTGCTTCCCAAGGAGCCGATGATGCCTCGTCTGTTTGATCCGCGCGTGGGCTATTTTACCAACTCTTATATAGAGTTTGCTGACCACCAGCAGAGCGTCACACCACGTCGCTTCATCACTCGCTGGCGCCTCGAGCCGAAAGATAGCGCCGATGCTGAGAAAATGAAGCGCGGCGAACTCATTGAGCCAAAGAAGCCTATCGTCTACTACATAGATCCGGCTACTCCCAAACAGTGGCGGCCATATCTCATTGCAGGTGTGAACGATTGGCAGAAAGCATTCGAGAAGGCCGGCTTCAAGAATGCCATTATGGCTAAGGAGTGGCCCGAGAACGACAGCACCATGTCCATGGAGGACGCACGCTTCTCAGTCATTCGTTACCTTGCTTCCCACATTGAGAACGCCTATGGCCCTCATGTGAGTGACCCCCGAAGCGGTGAGATTATAGAGAGCCACATTTGCTGGTACCATAACGTGATGTCGCTCGTGCACGATTGGTATATGGTGCAGGCATCTACGCTCGACGAGGCTGCACGCTGCATGAAATTTGATACGGAGCTGATGGGGCAGCTTATACGTTTCGTGTCTTCTCATGAGGTGGGACACACGCTCGGACTGCGCCACAACTTCGGCTCGTCGAGTCTGGTTCCTGTGGACAGCCTTCGCAGCAAGACATTCCTATATAAGCATGGTCATACACCCAGCATCATGGACTACGCACGCTTCAACTATGTAGCGCAGCCCGAGGACAGCATAGGTAGAGAGGGCCTCTTCCCTCGCATAGGCGACTACGACGAGTGGGCCATAGAGTGGGGGTATCGCATCATGCCGGGGGCTTATGACTGCGATGCAGACCATTGGGAGCTGGAACCTCTTACATCGGCACGCCTAAGGGCAAACAGACGTCTGTGGTTTGGCGACGGCGAAACCAACCGCACCAACGACCCACGGTGTCAGACGGAGGATCTTGGAGACGACGCCATGAAGGCTTCGGAATACGGTATACGCAATCTGCAACGTGAACTGCAGCATCTGCCGGCATGGACCTACGAAAGCAATGACATCAACGGAGACAACCTTCGTACCATGTACGGGCAGATAGTTAATCAGTTTAACCGATATTGCTTCCACGTGCTGTCGAACATAGGTGGAACATTCAACGACTACAAGGCGCCGGACGAGGAAGGTAGCGTCTATTCTTATAACTCTCGTGAAGATCAGCAGCGAGCCGTCGACTTCCTCGACCGCCACATCTTGCATGAACCTACATGGCTCACCACACCGGCCTACATGGCTCGCATCACTCCTCAGCCGCGGTCCTATGCCGAGAGGATAGGGCAGAGAGTGGTCAGCTCGTTGTTGTCGAGTCTCGTGATGCTACGCCTCAATCCCAACTACCCTCTCCATGATTACCTGGACGATGTGACGGGCCGTCTCTTTGCCGAAGCCAAGACAGGGGCCGTACCTTCCGACTATCGGAAACTACTTCAGGCAGATGCCGTGAACCATCTCATCATGCAACTCAACGGCGAGACAAACAGCAAAACCTTCCCAGCCATCTATCAGACGCTGACAAATCTCAGGGCGACCTTTGCGCTTCACCCTCACAATAATTTCTACGCGTCTCTACTCTTCCTCATAGACAGAGCCCTCAAGCAAGAAACTAATCAAATACGCTAATCTCTTCATTTAGCGCATATAAAATAAAGCCAATTACTTAAATATTTCATATCTTTGCCACATGTAATCAGCGGAATGGAGTTGACGGCACGTGAAGCCGTTCGAAGTGTCACTCGTAGTAGTTGACCTCTCGGTCCGATAGACCGGCCCTTCACTCAACTGGTTGCGCAGACTTTTTATATCGTCCTTCCTCCTGTGTACCATATCGGTCACATGCTGGGAAGCAACCTCAACTTTCCAATATCATTTATGGGATTATTCTCCATCTTTAAAAAAAACAAGGCGACCGCCCAAGAAGCCGGTTGGCGCGTCGGCGGAATGGAGGACTTCATGATGCTCATTCGCGTCTACTATCAGGCTCTCATAGCTTCGAACCTCGGTCTTGCTAATCTGGCCCTGATGCCCGATCTCCGCGTCTTCAAGCAGTCTCTCCATATTCCCACTACCAACAACAGGCTTGGGCTGGCTGAGAAGAATAAGTGTAAGAAGATGCTCATGGACATCTATGGTCTTCAAGACTACTTCTTCAAAGAGATTGACGCCAGTGTGAAAAAACGGTGTCGTAACGCCAACGACATGCGTTCCTACCTCTTCCAGTTTCAAGGCTTCAACCAAGAGCTCATGATGCTGATGGGTAACTTGATGAAGTGGAAGTTCCGCCTTCCATCCTTCTTCCGTAAAGCCTTATACGGTTTGACCCAAAGGCAGATACATGATATTCTTACCAAGGACGTGTGGAAAGATCCCGCCGTCTACAAGGCTTGTCTCAGTGTGCGGACTTACCAGAGCTCGCTTGGGTATAGTGAGCAGTGGGTTACTGACTTCGTTTACAACATCATCATGTTGGCGAAGAAAGAACCCAAGCCCGCCGACGAGTAATCCTTCAGCTCGTCACTACGTGCCATACCGCGAGCAGGCCGGTAGTGATGGCGGTAGCCGGCTATATTCCCGTTATCCGTTACGGGCTGCCACATGTTCTTCTCCCCTCTTACCTCCTCTGTCTAAGCTATAGGCTGTATACCCAGCTCACTCAAACCTTCATTCCAACCCAATGACTTCGGATCAGATTAAAACGATGCACACCTTCGAGGCACGTGTCCGTCAGTTGATGCAGGCCTATGAAATGCTGAACCGTAATGTCGCCGCATTGAAAGTGGAGAACGCTGAATTAAAGGCTGATCTCGCCCGACACAAGGCACAGGTGGAAATGCTGGAACACAATTACGCGGTTCTGAAGACGGTTCGCATGCTCGAGATCAGCGATCAAGATGTCAAGGCCACCCGCCAGAAGTTTACTCAGCTCATCAAGGACATCGACAAGTGTCTTGCCCTACTTGATGTCTGACTTCCACTTCCGGGGACGTTGGTTGTAAAGTCTCTTGGGCTCATCACCGCTTCCATGCAGGGCTATTGTACCTCCTTTAAGGTGGTGTTCACACCGCCGCCCCAACGGCGTACAGCTCATACCTCCCATTCAAGTTTTAACCCATAACTACTTTGTCACATGTCGGATAAACTTCCAAATGGTAACGATAAGTTTGTCATTCAGTTGATGATAGGCAAGAAGGAGTTCCCCATTACCATTCGTCGCGACGAAGAGGAGGTATATCGCAAGGCCGCTAAGCAGATTAACGAGAAGCTCAATCGGTACGAGCAGGCCTATCCCAACCTTGAGCCGGAGCGTTATACCAGTGTCGTCATGCTCGACCTGGCAGTGCGCAACCTGCTTATCTCGAAGGAACACGACCAGACACCTTACGATGACCTGGCTGAGAGGCTCACCCAAGAGATTGACGAGCTGCTCGGGCAGCGGTAGTCGCCTTATACTACGTATACATATACACACCCCCTACATCAATACATACAACCTCTATCCACACAATGATTGCTTTAATTATAATAGCCAGCATCTTCTTCGGCATGGGCTTCGGGTACTACTTCTTCCGACTGGTCCTAAAGAAGAAATACAAGAGAATGATTGACAACGCCAGCCGCGAGGCTGAAGTCATCAAGGAGAAGCAACTCCTTGAAGTCAAAGAGAAGTTCCTCAACAAGAAGGCCGAGTTAGAGGCCGAGGTGGGACAGCGCAATCAGAAGATCTTGCAAACAGAAAATCGCCTCAAGCAGCGCGAGCTTGGCCTTAACCAACGCCAGGAAGACCTCAATCGCAGAAAGCAAGAGATTGACAACCAGCACAATCGCCTTGTGAGCAAGGAGCAGAACCTGACACGCCGCGAAGAAGAGCTTGAGAAGCTGCAACTGAAGGAGCGCGAGAAGCTCGAAGAGCTCAGCGGCCTCTCCGCCGACGAGGCACGCACCCGCCTCGTGGAGTCGCTCAAGGACGAAGCACGCACACAGGCCCAAGGTTACATCAACGAGATGATGGACGACGCCCGCCTCACTGCCACCAAAGAGGCCAAGCGCATTGTCATCCAGACCATCCAGCGAGTGGCCACTGAGACGGCTATCGAAAACAGCGTGACCATCTTCCATATTGACAACGACGAAGTGAAAGGCCGCATCATCGGTCGCGAAGGCCGCAACATACGTGCCCTCGAGGCTGCCACCGGCGTGGAAATTGTCGTGGACGACACTCCCGAAGCCATCGTCATCAGCGCCTTCGACCCCGTGCGCCGCGAGGTCTGCCGTTTAGCCCTTCACCAGCTTATTGCAGACGGCCGCATCCACCCTGCCCGCATTGAGGAAGTGGTCAACAAGGTTAAGAAGCAAGTCGAAGACGAGGTCATAGAGACCGGTAAGCGTACCACCATCGACCTCGGCATTCACGGTCTTCACCCGGAGCTCGTCCGCATTATCGGCAAGATGAAGTACCGTTCCTCGTATGGTCAGAACCTCCTTCAGCATGCCCGCGAGACAGCCAACCTCTGCTCCGTCATGGCCGCTGAGCTGGGCCTCAATCCCAAGAAAGCCAAGCGCGCCGGTCTGCTCCACGATATAGGTAAAGTGCCTGACGAGGAAAGCGAGTTGCCACACGCACTCTATGGTGCCAAGCTGGCTGAGAAGTACAAAGAGAAGGCAGATATCTGCAATGCCATCGGTGCCCACCACGATGAGGTAGAGATGACATCCCTGCTCGCTCCCATCGTACAAGTCTGCGATGCCATCAGCGGCGCCCGTCCCGGCGCCCGTCGCGAGATAGTCGAGGCTTACATCAAGCGCCTCAACGACCTCGAACAGATAGCAGCCAGCTACGACGGTGTCACCAAGACTTATGCCATTCAGGCAGGCCGTGAACTGCGTGTCATCGTGGGTGCCGATAAGATTGACGACCGACAGATTGAAACCCTCAGTGCCGACATAGCCCGACGCATACAGGACGAGATGACCTATCCCGGTCAGGTGAAGATCACCGTTATTCGCGAAACCCGTTCCGTCAGCTACGCCAAGTAACTCCATGTACGGTCGTCTCCACTGAGTGCTTCCCCCTTATATGGTGCGCCAAGACAGTTACGTGTTGGTGCACCTCTTCTTTTTCTTCCAGCCATGCAGGTTCTCACTGTCCTGCTTCTCCTTTCTGTCTAACGTTCACACACTTATGTCTTCACTTACCAAGAAATTCTCTCCATGGTTTTGGATCCCCAGCCTCTATACTGCCGAGGGGCTGCCATACGTCGTGGTCATGACTGTGGCCACTGTGATGTATGAGCGCCTGGGTCTCTCCAATGCCGACATTGCCCTCTACACCTCCTGGCTCTATCTGCCGTGGGTCATCAAGCCTTTCTGGAGTCCCCTGGTTGAGGTGTTCGGCTCAAAGCGCCAGTGGATAGTGCTCATGCAGCTACTTGTCGGTGCTGCGCTGGCAGGTTTGGCTTTGACCATTCCCACCACGCATTTCGTCAGGTGGACCTTGGTCATGTTCTGGCTGCTGGCTTTCAGCAGTGCCACCCACGACATCGCGGCCGATGGCTTCTATCTGCTTGCGCTCAATCGTCGTGAACAGGCCTTCTTCGTCGGCATCAGGTCTACGTTCTATCGCATCTCCATGATAGTAGGTCAGGGTCTGCTCATCATGCTGGCCGGCACTTTAGAGTTGTACAACAAGCCCCAACAGGCATGGTCGCTCGTCTTTGCCGCCTTGTCGGCCTCCTTCGTGTGCTTCTTCCTCTATCATCTCAAGGCATTGCCTTCGTGTATCGCCGACAGTGAGCGCCGTCCTGCCAAGGTCAAAGACATGGTACGCGACTTCGTGCTCACCTTCTTAGACTTCTTCCGTAAGCCGGCGGTAGGTGCCGCCATCGCTTTCATGCTCCTCTATCGTCTGCCCGAGGCGTTGCTTGTCAAGATATGCCCCCTCTTCATGTTAGACAGCGTCAGCGAGGGCGGACTCGGCATGACCACGAGCGACCTCGGCTTCGTACAGGGCACAGTCGGCGTCGTAGGGCTTACGCTCGGCGGCATACTTGGCGGTGTGTGTGCCGAAAGAGGGGGGCTGAAGCGTTGGCTTTGGCCCATGGTGCTGAGCATTACCCTGCCCGACGTGGTGTATATCTTCCTCGCCTATGCACAACCCGACAACCTGCCTCTCATCAGTGCCTGTGTCTTCGTCGAACAGTTCGGTTACGGCTTTGGGTTTACGGCATACATGCTCTTCCTTATGCTCTTTTCCAAAGGGCCCAAGTCTACGTCACACTACGCCTTCTGTACCGGGTTTATGGCACTCAGCATGATGCTTCCCGGCATGGTGGCGGGCTATCTACAGGAACGTAGTGGCTATCTCAATTTCTTTATCATAGCCACAGTGCTCTGTATCTTCACCTTTGTGGCTTCGATGTTGATAAAGAAAGTCCCTGAAGAGTAGGCACATCCTGCGGCCTTCAGTTTCACCATGTCGGTCGCTACCGGCTGCCCGCTGACGACCGTTCCTGCCATTCCTCGGCTGCTCCAGCCCATCGTCGTCCGAGCGGTGTACGCCCGTCGCCCGCTCAGTGTATGCCCGTCGCCCGAACGATGTACGGTCGTCTACCGAACGGGCGACGATGGCGCGGAGCATCTCCGAAATGAGCCCAACCGCATACGAAATGCCGATATGCCGTTATCAGTACTCGCTGAGAGCCTGATAACGGCATATCGCTGTATGGCTGAAAGCTCCGGGAGAAGGGAGCAGCCGGTCTATTGGTGAGGGTCAGACTTGTGGAGCATGATGTCCAAGAGCAGACGGTCGGTCTCGTTCATGGCCTCAGCCCCAATCTTGACAAGGTTGCTGATAGTGCGGTCTACGTCTTCATCTACGATGCCCTCGACCGCACTCACGCAGTTGCCTTGCATGGCCAGCATGGCCGAGAGTACTGCGGTGCTGACCCCGGTGGTAAGTTTGAGGGCACAGCTTGGCTTGGCGCCGTCGCAGACCATGCCGGTAAGGTTGGCTATCATATTCTTCACCGAGGCGCAGACCTCTTCGTACCCACCTCCCATGAGCAGGGTGATGCCGCAACTGGAGCCTGTGGCTGCCACCACGCAGCCGCAGAGGGCTGATAGTGGACCGAGATGCTGCTTGATGTAGATGGCGGTGAGGTGGCTCAGCATGAGGGCTCGTGTGAGCTCTTCAGCGGTGTTATGGTTCTCGTTGGCGAAGACCACCACGGGGTTTGTGGCACAGATGCCTTGGTTGCCCGAGCCCGAGTTGCTCATGACGGGGATGGCGGCGCCGGCCATTCGTGCGTCGCAGGCACAACTGGTGGCCGAGAGAATGTGGGAGAAGATGCTCTCGCCCATAATGCCGCGTCCGAGGGGACGGCTGAGCGCCTTGCCGAGACAGTGTCCGTAGTTGCCTTGCAGGGAGCTGCGGGCCGCCTCCATATTGAGCTGCGCGGCTTCATTGATGAAGTCTATTTCGGAGAGTGGGGTAGTGGTGGCGAAGTCGAAGACCTTTCGGAGTGTAAGGCTTACCTCCTCGTCAGTCGTGGGGTCAGAGGTCGCCGGTCCGTCCTCGGTGTCGGCAAAGATGATTTCCCCGTTCAGCTCAATGCGGGCGAAGTGGGTGTGGCTGCCTTTGATGAGGGCGCGCGCTCTGCTGCCATCTTGGGCCGTAGCCTCTACGTCAATGTAGAGCTTATCTTCGGTCTCAGAGGCTTGTGTGATGTGGATACGTCCTTGCGCAATGAACTCTTGTCCGTGCTTGACCGCATCGGGCGGACAGTCACGCAGGACTTCGAGACACAGGTCGGAACGGCCGTAGAGAGCGCCGAGGGCAATGGCGATAGGCAGACCTACCATGCTCGTGCCCGGTATGCCTACTCCCATGGCATTCTTGATGATATTGGCACTGAGGCGGGCTTCTATCCTGGCAGGCAGCTGTCCCAGCGTCTCTCGCGCGCGGGCCACAGCTAAGGCCACGCCGATGGGCTCGGTGCAGCCAATGGCCGGTACTACTTGCCGGCGTACGAGTTGTATAATCTGTTGTCGCTGAGCGGTGGATAGCATGGGTGTAATCTATTTTGGAGGGGATGCAATGAATTGTCGGGATGGGGAGACGGGGCTTGCTATCTCTCTGCAGACAGCCCGAGACCTTCGCGGTAGATAGCCTCGTAGCTGCTGACCATCTGCTCTGAATTGAACCGGGAGACGACGCGCTCGTGGCCACGGTGGCCCAGTGTGTGGCGCAATTCGCCATCCTCTATCAGGCGTAGCAGATTGGCTGCAAACGAGTTGACGTCGTCGGGGGACGACAGGAGGCCGGTTTCGCCGTCTGCCACGACCTCGGGAATGCCTTCGACGTTGGTGGCGCATACGGGTAGGTTGTAAAAACCCGCTTCGAGAAACATGATGCCGAAGGCTTCGTAGAGCGAGGTGGCAGCGAAGATGTCAGCCTGCGCGTAGTAGTGAGTTACGTCAGTACGCCAACCCTCGAGATGAACGTTGGCAGCGAGTCGGTTATCGTCGACATACTGCCGGCATTGGTCCATAAACTCGCCATCGCCTACGAGCCAGAAGTGAACGTGGGGCTTGGACGTGAGCACCTGCTTCGCCACCTTCAGCAGCATCATTGGATTTTTGGGCTGGTCAAGGCGACCTACAAAGAGCACGTTGAGTGTGTCTCCCTTTGTGCCGCCCTGTGGGGCGGAAATGGCAGGCAGGTGGCCGAAGTCTATACCGTTGTAGATAGTGCATGTCTTGCGCCTGAACCATCGAAAGTACTTAGTGTAGAATTGGTTGACGATGGTGATGCGGTCGCAGAACATGGAAGCGAACATCTCGCAGGCCCAATAGAATTGCCACCTTGGAAAGGGTACAAATTGGTGGAACGATAGTCCGTGAACGGTGTGGACGACAAGTGGGACACGGGCCATGTAAGCCGCAATGCGTCCTATGATGCCGGGCTTGGTGGAGTTGGTGTGCACGATGTCAAACCGTTCGCGCCGGCATAGGCGGTAGATTTCGATAAGGGCGGGAAGGTCTTTAGGTCCTATGGAACGATGTAGGTGGCGGGAGGTTAGTACCTTCACCCCACAGGCTTCGAAAGCCTTAAAGCATTCAGCCTTGTCGCCGCAGTCAAGGGCGTCGCTGAAAAGAATATATTTGTCGTATTGGCTGCTGCTGAGGCTTTTGAGTATTTCCAGTGAAACCTTCTGTACACCGGAGAGCTTGGGCAAGACTTGTATGTGAAGTATCTTGAGGCGCTTCATAGGCGATGGGGAAATGAAGGACGGCACAGACTTTGCTCATAGAGCGTGTACCGCGCGTGGAGGCAACATTACTTTCTATATCTCAGGCGTTGCGCGATATTGCCGCCAAAAAGGTCTAATAGTTTCTTGACGTACTGGGTGGCCACAAGGTAAGAGAAGAATATGGTGGCGTGGAGGAGGTTGCCCCCATTGTTGGTGATAACCCTAAAGTAGTCTTTCCTCTTATGCAGGATAGAATTCGCGTGAGTGGCGCCGTCGCCTCTGAACTCGGCCACGACCACGTCAATCTTCTTGAAACGCGCCTTGGCCTTAGTGGCTCTGATGACAAAATCCAGGTCCATTGGTAGCCGGATGTTCACGTCGTAGCCTCCGAGCCATTTGTAACAATCGGCTGTGACGAACATGCCTGCGTGGGAGACGTGGCAGAAGAACGGCATAAGAGGGAAGTGGGTGGATGAGACTTCACGACATTTGTATCCCGTAGTGGGGTCCCACAGCATGACATCTCCCTTGTAGATCTGTGTCTCACCGTCGTAGCAAGCAGCTACCTTCTCCAGCGTCTCGGGCAGTAGGTGGTCATCAGAATTGATGATGCCAATGAGGTCGCCGGTGGCCAAGGCGATGCCCTTATTGAAGGCATCGCTGATACCGCGGTCAGGCTCGGAAATGATGCGGTCGATGTGGTCCTTGTACTTGTTGACAATCTCCATCGTGTTGTCAGTGGAGGCTCCGTCTACAATGATATATTCCTTGTGGGGGTACGACTGGGAGATGACACTATGTATGGTCTCTTCAATGGTCGCTGCGCTGTTGTAGGCTACGGTGATGATGCTTATCTTAGGCTGGATCATGGCGTTGGGCATTAGTAGGTGTTGGCCAGCAGGGCCACTCTGAACAGGAAAGCGGTCGTGGAGTTGGCGCAGGCAAGCTGCCTTCTGCAACCAAGGGCGAGGCGGCGTGGCAGACTATGCTTAGCCTTTATGAAGTCGGTGAGAAGTTGGGCGTTCTCGGCTTTGAACAGATGGGCAAAGCCCTTCTGCAACTCGCAGGCACGGCGGTAACGCGAGTTCTCCTTTCTCAAAATGCGGCGCATGCGTTGCTTGCAGTCGTGAATGACGCCTTGTCCCTGGCCGGTCGTATTGTTGCCATGTTGGCGATAGAGGATGTGTGATTGTTTATCAAAGACGACCTTCGCGCCCAGGCCTAAGGCAATGCTGTAGACCCAGACGTCGTGCATGGGAAGGTAGTCGGGCCGGTAGGTAACTATGACGTCGCGCAGGGGCTTGCTCATTACGATGGTGCAACCGGCTACAAACTCGTAGACCAGCGACTCACCGAAAGTGAGGTACGGGTCAATTTCCACACAGCCCGTAGGATTAAGCTCTTTGTCAGTAAGTGTGGTACGGCTAAAGTAGAGTGAAGGCTCGGTGGCACTGAGACGGCTGACCGCCGCGTATAGCTTGTCGGACTGCCAATAGTCGTCTTGATCGGCAAAGGCATAGAAGTCACTCTCTGGAGCATCGGCAAGCAATTGCAGAAAGCTCTTCGCTGCCCCTAAATTGGGCGAAGTATAGTAGGTGAGCAGTCCCCGTTGGCTGTACTCGTCGAGGATGGACAATGTGCCGTCAGTAGATCCGTCGTCACGTACAAATAGATGAACTTCCACACCTTCTTGTCGAAGGATAGACTCTATCTGCTCACGCAGGTAACGTTCTCCGTTATAAGTGGATAGCAGTACGGTGATCATGGATTGATGAGAATTGTCAGGACGTTAGAAGAGGAAGTTTCGGACATCGTTGAAAATGGCGAGGCCCATGAGAAGGAGCAGAAGCGTCATGCCGACCATCTGGGCTTTCTCCATAAACTCGTCGCTGGGCTTGCGGCGTGTAATGACCTCGATGAGGAGGAAGAACACATGGCCACCATCCAGGGCAGGTATGGGCAGTATGTTCATAAAGGCCAACATCAGAGAGATAAATGCCGTCAGTTCCCAGAAGCGCATCCAATCCCAGGCTTGAGGGAATAAACTACCGATGGCTCCGAACGAACCTACGCTCTTAGCCCCGTCAGAGGTGAACACATATTTTAGGTCGCGCACATAGCCGCTGAGCACCTTCCACCCATAGGCAAAACCCGACGGCAGACTTTCTACGAGGCTGTAGTGTTTGGTGACAGCCGCATGCTCATAAGGATTGGCCCATGAGATGCCCATCATCATGTCTGTGCCGAGTTGAAGGGACAGCGTGTCGGGATGACATGCACCGGGATGCTTCACCACGAGGGCCATTTGGCGCAGGCGAAGACTATCGGCAGGCTTCCCGAGAGAGAGAATGTCGTCCATCGTACCGCGTATCAACATGTAGTCATTGACCGAAGAGATATGTTTGCCATTGACGGCAAGAATGGTATCGCCTCGTAGAATACCTGAGGCCAGCGCCGGCGACTTGGGAGTAACGCTGTCGACTACTGCGGGCAGGATAGGGGCGCAGAAACGTGGCTGCTGTTTCATCATGGCCAATAGGTCAAGGTCGCCAGGCATGGGGAGTGTCAATAACTTGCCATCTCGCTGAAGGGTTACACTATGGGCAACGCTGAGGTCACGATATACATTGGCGTTGAAGTCGCGGAAGATTGTCTGGTCGGTCTTCAAAAGGATGTCACCATCCTTTAGGCCCAAGGCCTTTGCTTCGTCGTTAAACTGGAAACCATGGGTCAACTTCTGGATAGGTATATAGCTCTCTCCCCATGTAAATAATATGGACGCGTAGAGTAAGAAAGCAAAAATGAAGTTGACGAGCACGCCACCTACCATGATAAGTAGGCGCTGCCACGCAGGCTTGGCTCGAAATTCCCATGGTTTAACGGGTTGCTTCAGCTGCTCCTTATCGAGCGATTCGTCTATCATGCCGGCAATTTTGACGTACCCGCCGAGTGGTAGCCACCCGATGCAGTATGTGGTGTCGCTCCACCGGGGCTTGAACTTGAATGGCGTAAACCATGGGTCGAAGAAAAGGCAGAACTTCTCTACTCTGACTTTGAACAACTTGGCAAAGAAGAAGTGCCCACCCTCATGAAGGATGATGAGGATGGAGAAGCAGAGTATCAGTTGAAGGGCGCGGATGAGAAAGATATCCATAGAGATGGTTGTAAGTGTAGGTGTGAGAATGCGTTGCCGACAAGGAGGCCGGCTCGAATGGGGCTATGAAGTGGTGATTATGATATGAGAGAAGAGGTAAGTGCTCTGACTTCAGTGTCGGTAGCGAAGAGGTCGTCGAGGGTGGGTGAGGCTATGAACGAAGCTATAGAAAGAGCCTTCTCAATAAGACGTGGCATATCGAGGAAGCCAATTAGCCCTTTGCGGAAGGCTGCGTTCGTAATCTCCCCCGCGGCGTTAAGCATGCACGGAACATTGCCGCCCCGGTTGATAGCCTCGAAGGATAGTCTGAGACACGGGAAACGCTCATAGTCAGGCTTTTCGAAATGGAGAGTGCCAATTGAGAATAAGTCTAAGGGCTTGTTCCCAATTACAGGTAAGCGTGTGGGGTAGCTGAAAGCATATTGTATGGGAAGCCGCATATCCGGCGTGCCAGCCTGGGCTATGACTGCTCCATCGGCAAACTCAACAGCTGAATGAATAATGCTCTCAGGATGAATGACTACCTGTATACGTTCGGGTGGAACGTGGTAAAGATGATAGGCTTCTATCATCTCAAAGCCCTTGTTGAGCATAGAAGCAGAGTCAATGGTTATCTTGGCCCCCATATCCCAGTTGGGGTGTTTGAGAGCCTCTTCAGCCGTGACGTGTTGCAGTTTCTCGATAGGCCATAAGCGGAAGGGGCCTCCCGACGCTGTAAGAAGGATGCGCTCTAAGGCATTCCCCTCTTCGCCGGCAAGGCACTGGAAGATGGCAGAATGCTCGCTATCAACAGGGAGTATAGGGGCACCATATTGTTTAGACAGCTGCATGATGAGCCGCCCGGCTACCACAAGTGTTTCTTTATTGGCCAGCGCAATGGCCTTGCCTTCTTTGATGGCGGCAATGGTTGGGCGAAGGCCGGCAAAGCCTACCATGGCTGTGAGGACCATGTCTACAGAGGGTAACGCTGCAACTTGCTCAATGGCATCAGCTCCGGCATAGACTTTGATAGGTAAATCGGCAAGAGCCTCTTGTAGTGTCTGATATTTGGAGGTGTCTGCGATGACCACTGCATCCGGCTGAAACTCTCGAGCCTGCCGTATGAGAAGGTCAACATTGCTCCCAGCAGTCAAGACCTGTGCAGTGAACAGGTCTCTGTGGTGGCGAACTATGTCTAAAGCCTGAGTACCAATAGAGCCGGTAGAACCAAGAATTGCTATTCTTCTCATGATAAGAATGGGGTGTGGGTGAGTTTGGACTTTCAGCCGCAAATCAACTATTCGCTCAGCGAAAGCAACCCGTCAGGAAGTGCCAGCGTAAGGCTGCGTCCCTGAATGCTGAAACGTAGGAGGAAGTCGTCATGGTAGGGGACAATGACCTCCGTTTGTTGTGGGGTGTGGATATATAGTAATATATTGGATGAAGTATCGTCCACCTGTGTGATGTTACCTATGAGGCGGTCGTTTTCATCGTAAACGTCAAATCCTTTTAATGCACGGTATGAAGTGAGGGTTGGGGTCTGTTCTCCTTCTTCTGTGGACAAGGCTGAAAGTGGCCAATATACACGAACCCCTGTCAAACGGCGTGCTTTCTCCTGCGACGTCACATCTTGTAGTTGTACGATAAGGGTGTGATCGTTTTTCCAGCGATACTCTTCCCAGAAGAAGGGGACCAAGATGTCGTCTATCTGCAGGACGAAGTAGGGTACATTGCTTGTATCGCCTTGTTCGAATACATCGTAGTCTACTTCCATCTCCATCTCGCCACGTAGCCCTCGTGCCTTGGTGATGGTTCCTATAGGCATCACTTCATCGTAGGTAATCATACTCGTTTAATCTTGGCACCCAGTGCACAAAGGCGTTGTTCGATACGCTCGTAGCCTCGGTCAATCTGTTCTACGTTATCTATCTGGCTGACACCTTCCGCCCCTAAGGCAGCAATGAGGAGGGCGATACCTGCGCGAATGTCGGGGCTGCTAACATGGCGGCCGCGTAGGCGTATCTTGTTGTCATGCCCAACGACTACGGCACGATGTGGATCACAGAGTATAATCTGAGCCCCCATATCAATCAACTTGTCTACAAAGAACAGGCGGCTCTCAAACATCTTTTGGTGGAACAACACTGCGCCACGACCCTGTGTGGCCACTACGAGTAGTATGCTGATGAGATCTGGCGTAAGTCCCGGCCATGGTGCATCGGCAATGGTCATGAAGGAACCGTCGACGAATGATGCTATTTCGTAGTGATCCTGTCGTGGAATAAGGATGTCATCTCCTTTGATGTAGAAGTTGACGCCAAGTCTGCGGAAAGCCTCGGGTATAAGGCCGAGCTGTCTGACGCCAACACCACGGATAACGAGCCCGTCGCCCACCATGGCTGCCATGCCCATGAAAGAACCTACTTCAATCATGTCTGGCAGAATACGGTGGGTCGCTCCATGCAGCGAGCTGACTCCGGTAATTTTCAGGAGGTTAGACCCTATTCCGTCAATGCGTGCTCCCATTGCTACCAGGAGCTGGCAAAGTTGCTGGACGTATGGTTCACAAGCTGCATTGTAGATGGTTGTCTCGCCTTGAGCTAACACTGCAGCCATCAGTATGTTTGCCGTACCTGTGACCGAGGCCTCGTCCAGTAGCATATAAGCACCTCTGAGTGGGCAGCCTTCTATGCGGTAGATGCCCGCATTGTCTGTGAAGAAACGGGCTCCCAGTTTTTGAAGGCCGTAGAAGTGGGTGTCTAACCTACGACGCCCTATCTTGTCTCCACCGGGCGTGGACATCCTGACCTCTCCCAGTCGCGCGAGCAGAGGGCCGAGCAGCAAGACTGAGCCACGAAGGCGGGCGCATTGGTCAAGGTAGTCTTCACTTTCAAGGTATGCAGTATCCAATGATGCGGCGCAGAAAGATACGTCACCTTTTGCGTGTCGTGTAATCTTCACCCCCATCTTTTGTAGTAAGTTGATGAGGTTGTTGACGTCCAGGATGTCAGGTATGTTGGTTATCCTAATCTCCTCTTGGGTAAGCAGCGAGGCACAGATTACCTGGAGCGCTTCGTTCTTAGCGCCTTGTGGGGTGATCTCGCCTTTTAGTCTGTGGCCTCCTTCTATGATAAATGATGACACGATAGAGCCGGATTGAGTGGGTGATAATTATAATGGATTCAGAACGGGTTGAAGAGATGTCTTGAAAGGTGGGCGCGTCATTTATCTCTTCCCCTTACCTTTTTTCCCTTTAGCCTTCGTTGGTTTGAAGCGCATGAGGGTATTTTCAGGTGCTGAGAAGTCGGGACAGACTGCACCCTCAGTAAAATTGGCTATGTCCCTGGCCACTTCATAGTCCTCAGGGTATCCTCCACGCCAGTCAGTGAGGTTACGTTTCATGCGGTTGGCAATGATGCGAACCATCTTGTCTCGTTCGACGGTGTCGGTCGTCTCCATCATACGGGTGATGGCCTTTTCTATAAGCCTTCCGTAATGTTTTACAGTTACTTCCTTCTGAGGGTAGTTGAGGGGCGATGGCTTATAGTCGCATCGCCGTACTATTTCGTAGGGTGAGTCGATGTCTAACTTATAGTCAGTCATACAGCTCAGATTATCCCAGGCCTTTTTCTCCCGTTCTTCAATGGGACGTCCGGAGGTGTCGAATTTCAACATCAGCGACACAATCAGCTGAGCGTATGCTTGTCGCTCAGCTTTGTTGTCCATTTGTTTAAGTTTGTCTACCATCTGGAGTATATAGCGCCCATATTCCCTAAACTGAAGTGTGGGCGCAGCGCTGTTGTAGTGCATATTGGGTGGATGTGGGATATTTGAAAGTGGTCGGGAAAGAGCCACGTGGTGGTTACATTACTTGGCGTGGGGCGTACTGATGTCCTTAGCTTTGTTGGGATGGTGTGCAGGGCCCACTCGCTGTCGGGGGTACCGAGAGAGGGTTACGCCGTGGTGTGGTGGTACGGAAGTCCTTCAGATAGAATGGCTCGAAGTATGCAGTGTCTGCCGTGTTGCCTGCAGCGAGTAGCTCTTCAGAGATGGCTGGCATATATCGTGCCAATGGTTGGCAGTGTGGCAGAATGATGGATGAGGGCGGGGCGTAAGTAGAGCCACATTTCTCTGCGCCGCTTCCGCCAAGCACCACCAGCCGGTCAGTAGGCAGATATTTTTGCCATTCTTCGCTGTCTAAGGTGAGTGCGACCGGTTGATGAAGTGGCTGTAGGTTGTGGTCGTAGAGTGCTGTGTAGACTTCGAGACGTCGGGCGTCTGTCATCGGACACCACAATGCCTCCGTGAGGGCATGTTCTTCCTCAAGCTGTTGTCCCTGCGCTGCATCTTGCATGGCTGCTGCCAATAGTCTCAGTGTAGGTACAGCGAGTAAGGGAATATGCTTGGCATAGCAGATACCCTTGGCCATGGAGACGCCTATGCGTAGCCCGGTATACGATCCGGGGCCCATGCTTACGCTGACCGCGTCAAGCTGAAGGGCATGCTCTTTGGCTATTGTGAGCGCCTCTTGTACGTAACCGGCCAATAGGGCGGCGTGTGAGAGGGGCTGCTCACTGACAATGTCGGCCAGGAGGGTGGAGTCATGGCTCAGTGCAACGGAACAGGTCGAAGCAGAGGTCTCTATGTGTAGGATGCAGGGCATGAGTGAGGCTATATGAGTTGGGGAGAGTGAGGGCGTTGTCGGTTAGCCGGGAGGTATGTCTTGATGAACTTGGTGACGGTTGGTGCAGTCAATACACGATGGCCGACGGTCTGTAACCATGGCCCGCATACTCCATATGTGCAGCAAACTTACAAATAAACTATGGATAAAGCCCCTCTATGTGGGCACAAAGTACCTAAAGGCGTAGTGTGATCTGGGCGTACTGTAACACCTGGGGGCGGTGAGTGATGAAAATGAGAGTGTCGTCTGCAAAATGTTGTACGATGCGTTGGAGCACAATTTCCTCAGTCTGTGTATCCAGCGCAGAGGTTGCCTCGTCGAATATCTTTATCCTGCCGGGTGAGAGAAGTCCGCGGGCTATGGCTATACGTTGAGCCTGTCCTTCTGAAAGGCCGTCGCCGGCTTCGCCACAGGGTGTGTCAAGACCGAGCGGGGAGCGGTTCACGAGGGTATCTATGGCTGCCACATGGAGAGCCTCTTGCATTTCTTGCTCAGTGGCAGAAGGGGCTGCGAGCAGAAGGTTGCTGCGAATGGTGCCGGAGAAGAGACTATTTCCTTGAGGCACGTATGAGAAGTAGTGACGTAGGGCGGGTGAAATGGGGGTAGCTGCCTGGGTAGTAGATACATTGAGGTCTGAAGCCTTTACCATGGAGATGTCCCCGGCTGTAGGTTCAATGAGTGAGAGCATGAGGCGAATAAGGGTAGTTTTGCCTGCGCCCGTTTCCCCTAATATGACGGTGACTTGCTTAGGGGGGATGAGGAAGTTGAAATGGTGGAGTATCTTCCGTGAGGTGGGTTCGTATGAGAAGGTAACGTCTCGAAAACGAATGCCCATGGCGATGGGGGCGGACGGAGAGGTAGCCTCGATGCCCATGGCGGGATTTGCTGTGAGCGTTTGGCTATGTGCGGTGGGGTGGGAGGTCGCTGCTTTCGGCTCAATGGGTATTTGCTCGATGTCAATCAGTCGTTCGGCAGCCGTGAATGAGGTAATGAGGGCGGGCACAAATCGGGAGAGCGAGCGTATGGGTGTTTGTATCTGTCCTACCAGTTGTATGAAGGCGAGCATGGCTCCATAAGTAATCTGTCCTGCTGCCAGGCTGAATGCCCCCCACGTGAAGGTGAGCAGGTAGCCTGCTGCGAAGCCTGTCTGAAGCAGGGCCGATGAGAAGGTCGATAGGCGCGTCCTGCGCAGGATGCAGTGGTAGAGTCTTTGTTGCCTCTCTGTCAGTGGGGTGAGAAAGGGAGTGGTATGGCTCAAGGCTTTGACCACGATGATGTGTGAGAGTGTCTCTTGCACGATGGCCCATACTGCGCTGTCATGTTGGCGAGCTTCATGGGCGAGGCGCCGCATGGGTCTGGTGTAGAGCTTTGCCGAGAGTATAAAGAATGGCAGTATGAGTATGACTATGCAGGCAAGCGTGCGGTCCATGGAGAATAGCAGGAGGAAGGCTCCGATGAACTGTGCTAAGGTGGTCACGAGGGCGGGGATGGTTTCGGCGGTAAATGTAACCACATCGGCCACGTCACGCTCCAGTCTATTGGTCAGTGTGGCCGTGTGGTGTTTCCTGAGGCCTGTCCACTGGCAGTTTAGGAGGCGGGCAAAGAGTGACCTTCTCATGGAGTTTTGTGCCTTCACGCCTAAGATGCTCTGTATCCAGCGTGAGCTAAGGGATAAGAGTATGCGAGTGGTCATGATGAGGGCAATGACGAGGAGCGTCATCGTGAGCTGCTCTTCTTTCATGTCGGCATTCATGTTCCCTTGCCGTGTAGCTATGTCGATAGCCTGCTTGGTCGTATAGACAAAGGCTAAGTCGAGTGCCACCAGTAGCAGGCCGACGATGGTGTTTAACGTGGCTTGCAGGTAATTACCTTTCAGGTGACGGATGAGGTATCTGGCTGTATGTAGATAATGGTAGGTCAAGATTTCCAGGGGCTGTATAGCGTATGAAACGTAGGTAGGTTCTTATAGGTTGCGTATATCCGCGCCCCACATCATTTTCTCTCTGAGTGTGGCCCAGAAGTCGGTATGCTGTATCTTGATAGCTTTGATGGGGCGCTCGGCTCGTTTTACGGTGATGGTGCTTGTCTCCGGCAGGCTTTGGCTGACACCGTCTACCGAGAGCAGGAAGCGATGGCTGCGCGTGTGTATGTTTAGGTCAATGATGACGTCGTCACCTACAACCACTGGTCTCACGCTGAGGCTGTGAGGCGCTACCGGTGATAGGCAGAAGGTGGAGGTTGTCGGCATGAGAATAGGGCCTCCCACGCTGAGTGAATAACCTGTTGAGCCTGTGGGTGTGCAGACTATGAGGCCGTCGGCCGAGTAGGTGGTAAGCAGTTTGTGGTTGATATAGGTCTCCACCTCGATGAGTGAGGAGTTGTCATGCTTGAGCACCGCCACTTCGTTGAGCCCGTAGGGCCTGATTTCGAAGGGACATTGGTCCACCATCACTTGTAGGGCGCTGCGTTCTTCAATGACGTATTTCCCTTCGAGCAGCATGGTGAGGGAGCTTTCTATATCTTGGGGAGAGACGTCTGCCAGGAAGCCAAGATGCCCGGTGTTGATGCCGAGAATGGGTATTCCCCTTTGTCCGACTCTCGCGGCGGTAGTCAGGAAGGTGCCGTCGCCTCCCACAGAGATGGCGGCGTCGGCTTGGGGCAGTGTGTCGTTACTGTTGAAGGTGGGGCAGTGGCTGGTGCTGATGCCCAGCTTGTCTTCAATGAATCGTGCAAACGTCTCCTCCACGTACACCTGCACTCCAAGGCGGCTGATGGTATGAAGGATGTGCGACACATACTTATTCTTTTTTGTCTGGTATACGTTGCCGTAAAGTAGCCAGCAAGGACGGGAACTCATTAGATAATGGGGTTGGGGCTGAATATTTAAGATTTTTAAAGAAAGGCGGCCGCTAAAAAATCGTAATTTTGCAGCACTTATCGCAAGTAACAAGGTTATGTCGTTGTTAGCCGATGAATGTTCTGACAATATTTGTCAGACTTTGTGTATACAGCCGCGAAGTTACTTTAACGTGGGGTATCCTCAAAGAAATTATTGACTTTTGTGCGCTCAGCCTTCCTGTGTGGGGGCTTGCGGATTTGACATTTGTGTCTCAGCATACGTATATTACTTGAACTATGACAAGACTTAGCGTGAATATCAATAAAGTCGCCACACTGCGTAATGCGCGGGGTGGAAACAATCCTGATGTCCTTCAGGTGGCTTTAGACCTTGAGCGTTTTGGGGCACAAGGCATTACGGTGCATCCTCGGCCTGACGAGCGTCACATCCGTATCACTGACGTCTATGCCCTGAAACAGGCGTTGACTACAGAGTTTAACATTGAGGGTTACCCTTCTCCCGAGTTTGTGCGCATGGTTTGCGAGGTGCGTCCTTCGCAGGTGACCTTAGTGCCTGATGCCCCCGATCAGCTTACTTCCAATCATGGTTGGGATACCCGCACTCACCGCTCCCTATTGACCGACCTCGTGGCCCGTTTCCACGAAGCGGGCATAAGGACCAGCATCTTTGTCAATGCAGATGAGGAAATGGTGGAATACGCCCATGAGGCCGGTGCGCGGCGTGTGGAGTTGTATACGGAGCCTTATGCCGCAGGCTACACAGCCAATCCAGAGGCGGCCATTGCTCCTTTCATTCGTGCCGCCCGTGTTTGTCGCGAGGCCGGTATGGGACTTAACGCGGGCCATGATCTCAGTCTTCAGAACCTGGCATATTTCCATCGCTGCATACCCTGGCTTGATGAGGTCAGTATAGGCCACGCCCTCGTGTGCGACGCCCTCTATTATGGCTTCAGTTCCACGGTCCGCCGTTATTTAGACCAGCTTGTCTGAGTGTGCCTCTCCTGTGGCATCGGGCTGTGTCTGATGGTCTGTTGCCGGTGAGGAGGCAGCTTTCTCCCCTTGTTTCATCTTTATATATTATATATGGTATATTTGTTTCTGGCCGACGGCTTCGAGGAGATAGAGGCGCTCGGCACGTTAGATATTCTGCGTCGTTGTGGCTTAGTGGTTGCGATGCTCAGCGTGACCGGCAAGCGTGTGGTCACCGGTGCCCATGGCATGGTAGTCAAGGCCGACAGTCTTTTCCGTAAGAACCACCTCATTCACAGCGAGGCGCTTGTCCTGCCCGGCGGTCTTCCCGGTGCCCGCACGCTGGCCACCAATACCGTGCTACGTCATGCCCTCCAGCAGCACGCTTATCAGGGCGAGGTTATTGCGGCCATTTGTGCCGCACCTATGGCTCTTGCGGCTGCCGGTCTTCTCCACGACCGTCACGCTACCATCTATCCCGGTATGGAGGAGCAGCTTGGCGATGCCATCTATCATTCCAATGCCTATGTGGTTGAAGACGGCAACCTCATTACTGCCGCCGGTCCCGGTGCTACTTTCCATTTTGCCTTAGCCATTGCCCGCCGCCTTTGTCCGGCTCGTGTGGTGAACGACGTAGAGGACAGCATGCTCTACAATAAGCTCTCCGATACCTTTGTTCCGGTGTTAAAGTTTTAACGCCCTCGCAGATAGTCCGGCGCTGTGGGTCCCGACTGCTTGGTAGTCGACCTGCAGCATCCTCTTCCTGCGAGGTTTAGCGGTCATGGATATTCTTGACACAGACATCAAGTACATTAAAGGCGTAGGGCCTGTGCGCTCCGCTCTGCTGGCTGAAGAACTCCACGTCTTCAGCCTTCGTGATTTATTGTATCTGCTCCCTTACAAGTACATTGACCGGAGCATGGTCCACAAGATTTCCGATGTCTACGAGGGTATGCCTTATGTGCAGCTTCGTGGGCATATAGTCAATGTATTGACGGAGGGCGAGGGCTGGAAACGCCGTCTGACTGCTATCTTCACCGACGGCACCGGCTATGCCGAGCTGGTCTGGTTCAATGGTGTGGCGCAGCAGCAGAAGAAACTGGCGTTGGGCGTTGACTATCTCCTGCTTGGCAAACCCACCGACTTCGGTGGCCGCCTCTCCATTGCCCATCCCGAGTTGGAGAAAGCATCAGAGGTCACTGTCGAGCAGGGACGATTTGAGCCCCACTATCATCTTACGGAGAAGCTCAAGAAGCGTGGCATCTCCTCCCATTGGCTGCGCGACACCGTGCAACGTGGGCTTCAGCTGCTTCAAGACCGTCCCCTCTCCGATCCTCTTCCGCCCCACCTCTTGCAGCGTCATGCGCTCCTCGGTCTGCGCGAGGCCCTTCATAAGGCTCATTCGCCTGCCTCGGCCGACGAATCTGCCCTTGCCACTGCCCGTTTCAAGTACGAGGAACTCTTCTTCCTTCAACTCGACATCTTGCGTTACGCCCGAGCACGCACCACGGCCTCGGCCGGCTACGTCTTTCCTCATGTCGGCCGCCATTTCCACCTTTATTATAAGGAGCATCTTCCCTTCTCCCTTACCGAGGCTCAGAAGCGGGTTATTCGTGAGATACGTGCCGACCTGTGTTCAGGCCGCCAGATGAACCGCTTGTTACAGGGCGATGTAGGTAGCGGAAAGACGATGGTGGCCCTGCTCATTGCCCTCTTGGCCATCGACAATGGTTACCAGTGTTGTCTCATGGCCCCCACCGAGATACTTGCGCGCCAACACTTTGAGGTCATTCAGGCCTCCCTCGCTCCCTTAGGGCTGCAGGTGGCCCTGCTCACGTCCAACGTCCGTGGCGTCGAGAGGGAACGTACGCTTCTAGGCGTCGGCGACGGCCGCATCCACCTGCTGATTGGCACCCACGCTCTCATAGAGCCCGAAGTGGTGTTCTGCCGTCTCGGCCTCGCCATCATCGACGAGCAGCATCGTTTCGGCGTCAAGCAGCGTGCTGCCCTCTGGCAGAAGAGTGTCAAGCCTCCCCATGTCTTAGTCATGACCGCTACTCCCATTCCCCGCACGCTGGCCATGACCGTTTACGGCGACCTCGACGTCAGTGTCATCGATCAGCTCCCTCCCGGCCGCAAGCCCGTCTGCACCGTACACTATCGCCAGGCCGACCGGGCGCGTCTTTACGAGGGGCTGCGCTACCAGTTGCAGCTCGGGCGACAGGTTTACGTGGTCTATCCCCTTATCAAAGAGAACCCCAAACAGCAGTTGCGCGATGCAGAGACCGGCTTCCGCCAGCTTAGCGACCATTTCCCCGATCTGCGCGTAGGGCTCGTGCATGGACAGATGAAGCCCGCCCTCAAGGACGAGGTCATGCAGGCCTTCAAGAAGGGGGAGATACATCTCCTTGTCTCTACCACTGTCATTGAGGTGGGTGTCAACGTGCCCAATGCCAGTGTGATGGTCATTGAGAATGCCGAACGCTTCGGTCTGGCACAGCTCCACCAGCTCAGAGGCCGTGTCGGACGAGGGGCCGACCAGTCCTACTGTGTGCTTGTCACTGCGGACAATCTCTCCGCCGACACACAGAAGCGCATGGCCATCATGACAGGCACCACCGATGGCTTTGAGATAGCCGAAGAAGATATGAAGCTGCGTGGACCGGGCGATTTGGAAGGCACGGCACAGAGCGGCCTTCCCTTTGAGCTGCGTGTGGCCAACATAGTGAAAGACCGCGACCTCATGGAGCAGGCGCGCAACGACGCTGCCGAGGTCCTGGAGACCGACCCCGCAGAAAGTCTGCCGGCTTATGCCCACATGTGGGCCCATCTACGCAAGATGAAGCGGTTCATGCAAGACTTCTCGGCCATCTCCTGACCCTCTCCGAGCCTCACCCATGGTCTCTTAGCCTCCTTCTTCCCCTCTTCACGACTTCCCACCATGTATCGTCTTTCCCCTTTTCGCCTGTTTCGTCGCTGGTCCTTGGTCTTTGCCATTGTGGCAGGGGCGCTGAGCTATTTTCTTATGAGCAGCCTGCCCCTCCCCCCGGTGTGCCGCCGGGCCGTGCTGCGTGCCATCCCCATCGTCCAGCCGATACTCCTCTTCCTGATGCTTTTCCTTTCGTATAGTCGCGTCAGTCTTCGTGCGCTGCGCCCTCGTCGGAGCCACTTGCCGCTGTTGGCAGTACAGGTGGGTGGGTTGACTGTTTTCAGTCTGCTCCCTGCCATCTTCGGATGGCAGGGTGATGCCCTGCTTTATGCAGAGACGGCGTTGCTGTGCCTTATCTGCCCCACGGCCACAGCCTCCACGGTGGTCACCACGAAGCTCGGAGGCGATGCGGGCGACGTGGTGTCGTACACCTTCCTGATTGGCTTGACGGCCTCTTTCCTCCTGCCCGTCTTCTTGCCCCTTTTGCCACGTACGCCCGATATGCCGGTCTCCGACCAGACCACATTCATGTCGATGCTCGTAGCCATCGCCTACCATGCTTTTCCGGTGCTCGTTCTTCCGCTCATCACCACCGCCCTTGTGCGCCGCTTCATACCCCGGCTCCACAGCCTTGTGACGACCCACTCACAGGCGGCCTTCCTGCTGTGGTTAGTCAGCCTCTCGCTGGCCATAGCGGTGACCACGCGTAGCCTTGTGCACGCCCCCATCAGCCTCATCACGGCCGCCGGCATGGCCCTTGTCAGTCTGGCCTGCTGCGCCCTCCAGTTTGCTCTCGGCTCATGGGTGGGCCGGCGCTGCGGGCGACGTGTCAGCACAGCCCAGGCGCTGGGACAGAAGAATACGGTCTTCATCATCTGGTTAGGCTACACCTTCCTTCACCCCGTTTCGGCGCTGGCCGGCGGCTTCTACAGTGTCTGGCATAATCTGTACAATGCTTACCAGCTGCAGCGTGAGGCAAAGGTGAGGGAGCAGAAGTGAGTGTGGCCTGCGCGGCGTTTGCTGCCGCTCTCTCGCAGTCACCCCTCTATGCGCATGGAGCCTGCCTCCATGCGTTTTTTGTGTCGCTCCATGTACATGGCCTCATCGTCGCCTGTTCGGTGGACGTTCGTCGGCCGTTCGGTAGACGAGCGTCCACAGCCTGAAGTACGGGCGTCGATCGGTCGATGTATGCATGTCGACCGACCGGGCGACGATGACGCCGAGCATGCGGCGAACGGGGTGCAAGCCGCCGGCCTTGTAGAGATGAAGGGTAAGGAGAGGTGGGAGGTGTGAGTGGTCTTAACCGAGGGGCGGACGCACAGTCTGTAGAGGACTTGGCCAGGCGTGGTGGGAGTCAATGGCTCGCGGGCATAAGCCGTGGGTTGCCGCCCGGTGGGGCATCTCGTCTGCCATGCTGAAGCCGCCGCCCCGGCTCCTTGTGGAGACGCGAGGACGGCGGCTTCAGTGACGGACTGACGTCTGGAGGGAAGCTCTGTGGCTTAGCGTAGCAGCAAGGCACGCAGCTTCTCGTTAAACTGATGGGCGGACATCAACTTTTCGAGCGTCAGGTGCATGCGGTACTGCCAGTAGTGGTGAGAGTTGGCAGGGCAGTTTATCTGTTCCGCTTCGGGATGGGACGCTCTGACGTCATCGCTGATGGCGAGCAGGTCTTGAAGGGCGAGCAGACGCAACATTGACGGGGCTTGGAGGGTGTGTGCCACTATACGCTCGCAGTCAGCCGCACTCGGGTCGGCGGGGAAGGAGGAAGGCGAGTGGTGCAGCACGTCGGTCCAATAGGCCTTGGCATCGTCAGGCTGCTGTTTCCACCAGCATCGCAGGGGCGGCATGTCGTGTGTGCCGATGGTGACCACGCTGAGGTAGGGGAAAGAGGCAAGTGGGGCGAAGCGCACTCCGCTCTGCTTGGGGCAGCGCTCTATCTCCAATGTAAGTATCTGCAAGCGTTCGAGCACTCCCTTGACGCTGTCGGGCACCATGCCGAGGTCTTCGGCGCATGGCAGCGGCCCGGTGCTCTCCAAGGGGTAGAGGGTAGGCGAGGAGGGGGCGAGGGCATCGGTGGCGCGGGTGATGGCCGGCAGCTTCTGCATGGCTCGCTCCGCCCAGAAAGCGTTGTGGCGGCGATAGAAGAAGTCGTCGTGCAGGCGGCAGAAGGCTTCGCGGTCAGCAGGTGAAAGTGTGCTCCATAGGCGGGTGGCGGCTGCCCCTATGCGGGGATGGTAGAGGTCGGGCTGCTCGGGGTCGGCCAGGAAGAGCACCTCGGTGAGCAGCCGGCAGAGGAGGGTGGCTGTCTCGTGAGTGAGGATGCCCGCTTGGCCTTCCTGCTTCTGTAGTTCACGCCACACGCTTTGTTGTGTGTCGTAAGGGGCGCGGAGCGTATAGTCGCCCCCATAGTCCCGGAGGAAGCGGGCGGCAAAGGTCTCGCCACTCATGCCGACCTTCAAGGCAATCTCCTCGACATAGGCAGCCGAGAGCCTCGGGCGTACGAAGTCGGCGGGATGAGGCCCGAAGCCGTAGTCGTGTATCTCGCCGGCCGTGAAGGGCAGGGCAGGGCGGAAGTGGCCCAACATGCCTGAGCACTGAGAGGTGGGAATTTCCCATATACGGAAGAAGCCGAGGACGTGGTCTATGCGGTAGGCGTCGAAGTATAGCCCGATGTGGTCCATGCGGCGCTGCCACCAGGCGTAGCCCTCTGCGGCCATGGCTTCCCAGTTGTAAGTGGGGAAGCCCCAGTTCTGGCCATCTTCGGAGAAGAAGTCGGGCGGAGCGCCCGCTGTGCCGTCGAAGTGGAAGAGGTGGCTGTCAGCCCATGCAGGCACGCTGTCGGGGCTGATGCCTATGGGTATGTCTCCCTTGAGTACGATGTCGAGTTCGCGGGCCAGCCGGTGGGCGGCGTTCATTTGTCGGTGAAGCAGGAACTGCGTGAAGCGGTAGAACTGAAGGCGTTGCGGGTCGTCGTCGGGTAGGGGAGCGGTGTGTTGGGCCGCCTCGGGCCAGTGGCGGAAGTTGGCTGTGTGGTAGCGGTCACGGCGTACGCAGTATGTGGCATAGGCCTCCAACCACGAAGCCTGGGCGGCGGTGTAGGCGCGGAAGTCGGCGCTGCGTGTGACGCGCGGTCCAATCTCTTCAAACAACTGCTCCAGGAAGACCAGTTTCAGGCGGATGACTCCCTCGTAGTCGAGCGCGGGCAGGGCGTTGAGCCGCCGGGCCTCGGCCTCGTGCTGCTTGAAGGCTTTGCTCTTGGGCCACTCGCGCGGGTTGAGGTAAAGCGGGTGGAGGGCGAAGACCGAGATGCAGCTATAGGGGTAAGAGTCGTGCCAGGTGAGGCTTCGGGTAGTGTCGTTGATTGGCAGTAACTGGAGAGCGTGGAGACCGGTCTCTGCGCTCCAGCGGATGAGTGTGGCAAGGTCGCCAAAGTCGCCTGTGCCCCAGCTGCCCTCGCTGCGAAGCGAGAAGACGGGAATGACACACCCCGAAGCATGGAGCGGCGTAAGGCTGATGCGCGAAAGACAGTCGGTGCGGATGACCGATGCCGATGCCGGCAAATCCCCCCGGGGAGCGATGACGCGGTTGTCGCCTTCTTCCCAGATGGGGGAGCAGTCGTGGCCCTGCTCGGGCACAAGTATATATTTATAAGAAAGGCCCTCTTCGAGCTCGTTTCGCTCTAAGGGTAGCGCCCACTCGCAGCCCGCAGTGCGCTGAAGCAGACGGGCACGCTCCGGATGCCATTCACCCCAACTCGGCAGATTGCCCACCACGGCCCAGCGGTAGCCGGCAGAGGGCGGAAGAGCGTGGAGCAAGAGCAGACAAGGCGCAGAGAGAACGCCGGTGTGGAGCGAGTCGCCACCGCGCGGCAGAAGGAGACAGTCGCGGAAGGCCGAGTGGTGGTAGAGTGCGGGCAGCGGATGCTCGGACCAAGAGTCGAGGAAGCAGACCTCGCTGCGATGGTTGAAGAGGAAGTAGCGCCACGTGTCGGTCTCTACCCGAAGAATGCGTCCCTCGGTGTCGCTGACGAGATAAAGGTGGCGAAGGTGCTTGGCATCGTCGCTGACGCCGACGGTACACTGCCACGAGGCTGTGTCGACGGACGTCATCACTACGCGTTCGGGGACAGTACCGTCGATGGAGTAGTACAGCTCGAGACGCTCGTTGGCATGAGTTTTGTAAGGCAGGGAGAAGTGAAGTTGCTTCATGTGAGGGGGGGCTTAGATAGTCCGGGTGAAAAGCCACACGCCGCGGCGGCCTCGGCAGAGGCATGCGCCGCACGTGCGGCATGCGCCATTGAAGCCGTAAAAGTATTAAAAAATCCTATCAGCGTAGAAGGATTTTCCTGCGAATTATCAAAAGATGGGCTGAGACGAAAAAAAAGAAGGTTTTGTTTGGTGTGCAAGTAGTGCGTCCTTATCTTTGCCCCATCAAAAATACAGGCTGTACTGGTTAGATTGGGATACTCATCAATTAGAATAGAAATGCCGAGATAGCTGACTTGTTCAATGGCGTGCCGATATGCGTGGTAGCCTATACGGCGAGACGTAGGGTCGGATTACAGAGACTTGAAGGCACTCAAATCCTTACATACTCGGAGTTTCATCATCATTACCGGTACAGCCTTCCTTATAGCCTTACAGCAGGGCATCCCTTGGGCCGTTGTTCCCTCATTGCTGACTGTAAGCCTGGGCTAACCCCCGGTCTCTAACCATTAGACGCGCGGACCCTGTTCCGCTCCAATGCAATTATGAAATACGGATATGTTAAAGTGGCAGCAGGTGTGCCCGGCGTAAGTCTGGCCGACCCTTCCACCAATACTACTGCCATCCAGAACATGATGCTCCAGGCCGAGAGCAAGGGCGTGGAGATACTCTGCCTGCCGGAACTCTGCATCACGGGGTATACATGTCAGGACCTCTTTGCACAGCAGACCCTGCTCGACGCCACGGAAGCCTCCCTCCTCAAACTCATGGAGTTTAGCCGCAATCTGAAGGTAGTGACCCTTGTAGGCGCTCCTATATTATATAAAGGTATGCTCTTTAATTGTGCGGCGGTCATACAGAGCGGCCGCATCATGGGTTTTGTGCCTAAGACGTACCTGCCCAACTATAAAGAGTTCTACGAGCAAAGGTGGTTCGCCTCAGCCTCCGTGCTGCCCGACGAGGGAGGCGTCATCCACTTCATGGGCCAAACTGTGCCCATCAAACGCGGCCTTCTCTTCGAAGCTACGCATTGCTGCTTCGGCATAGAGCTATGCGAAGACCTCTGGGCTCCCATCCCGCCCAGTGACCATCTGGCCGTGTCGGGTGCAGACATCATCTTCAACCTCAGCGCCAGCAATGAGCTGGTGGGCAAGGCTACCTACCTGCGCTCACTCGTGGCCACCCAGAGCGCAAGGCTGCTGGCAGGCTATGTGTATGCCGGAGCAGGTTATGGAGAAAGCACCCAAGACCTGGTGTATGGGGGCCGTGCGTACATCGCCGAGAATGGGCATATACTCAGCGAGGGACAGCGCTTCACCATGAACGAGCAACTCGTGGTGAGCGAGATAGACGTAGAGTTGCTGCGTGCCGAGCGACGCGTCAACACGACCTTTGCCGCGGCCTACCAGCTGCACGCATACAAGGAAACGACACCAATTGAGCTGGAACATTTCACTACGAACATACCCTTCAGCCTTTCACGCAGCGTCGACCCCCATCCATTCATTCCGACCGGCGTTGAATTGGATCACCGCTGTGAAGAGATACTCTTCATTCAAAGTGAAGGGCTGGCAAGACGCATAGATCATACCCATGCCAAGACTGTGACCATCGGCATCAGCGGTGGCCTGGACTCAACACTCGCCTTGCTCGTAGCCGTGCATGCCTTTGACCGACTTGGACGTGACCGTAGAGGCATCGTGGGCATCACCATGCCGGGCTTCGGAACGACAGACCGCACTTACACCAATGCCATCTGCCTGATGAAGGGTCTAGGAATAACCATCAGAGAAATTAACATAGCCGAAGCTGTCAATCTACACTTCCGAGACCTGGGGCATAACCCTGCGGTGCACGACCTCACCTATGAAAATTCACAGGCCCGCGAGCGTACACAAATTCTAATGGACGCAGCGGGGCAGATGGAGGGCTTCGTTGTGGGCACCGGCGACCTCAGCGAACTGGCATTAGGCTGGGCCACCTATAACGGCGACCACATGAGCATGTATGGCGTGAATGCCTCTGTGCCCAAGACGCTCGTGCGCCACTTGGTTACATGGGCTGCTCAGCATATCATAGCGGAGGAAGAGGTGAGACGTACCTTGCTCGATATAGTAGATACCCCCATCAGTCCTGAGCTGCTTCCGGCAGATGCCAACGGCGATATAGCCCAAGTAACAGAGGACCTCGTAGGACCGTACGAGCTCCACGACTTCTTCCTATACTATGTACTGCGCTATGGCTTCGCCCCCCAGAAAATCTATATGCTTGCCTGCAAAGCCTTCGCAGCAGACAACACAAATGACCACTATCAGCCGGATGTCATCCTTAAATGGCTGCGGACCTTCGTGCGGCGCTTCTTTAGCCAGCAGTATAAACGTTCCTGTCTCCCCGACGGCCCGAAGGTGGGTTCTTGCTCCCTCAGTCCACGAGGCGACTGGCGAATGCCCACTGACGCTGTGGCTGCAGCATGGCTCGCCGCACTCGAAGAATTGGAAGAGGCGGAGGCGCTGTAAGCCCTCTATTTAAAATAAATTGCCCCCTCTGAGCGAAAAATGCCCAGCACTCGGTGATTTGTTTGATATTAAATAACTATTTTAGCCCCCGAACAAACATCAATCCCCTACTGCCATGAAAAAATATAATTTTGGCGCGGGTCCCTCTATACTCCCGCAAGAAGTAATGAAAGCAACAGCCGATGCCTGTGTCAGCTTCGGCGAAACCGGGTTATCCTTGATGGAAATCAGCCACCGTACCAAGGAATTTCAGGCCGTCATGGATGAGGCTCAGGCCCTCTTCAAAGAACTGCTTGACATACCCGAAGGCTACTCTGTGCTCTTTGTGGGCGGCGGAGCAAGCTTGGAGTTCTGTATGGTGCCGTATAACCTTCTTGAGAAAAAGGCTGCCTACTTAAATACAGGCGTCTGGGCAAAGAAGGCACTCAAGGAAGCCAAACTTTTTGGCGAGGTTGTGGAAGTGGCATCCAGTGCAGATGCTAATTATACGTTCATACCGAAGGATTATACCATCCCCGCTGACGCTGACTACTTCCATATCACCACTAACAATACCATCTACGGCACTGAGCTGCGTGAGGATCTCGATTCACCCGTTCCCCTCGTTGCTGATATGTCGTCCGACATTTTCTCTCGCCCCATAGACGTGAGCAAGTATGGACTTATCTATGGCGGCGCGCAGAAGAACCTTTCCATGGCCGGCGTTACATTTGTCATTGTAAAGGACGAGCTTTTAGGCCACGTAAGTCGTCCCATTCCGACGATGATTGACTATCGTACTCATGTAGATAAAGGGTCGATGTTTAATACTCCTCCTGTTGTCCCCATATATTGCGCTCTTCAGAATCTTAAATGGATCAAGGCTCAGGGCGGGGTGAAAGAGATGGAGCGCCGTGCCCACGAACGTGCTGACCTATTGTACGCTGAGATTGACCGTAACCCCCTCTTCAAAGGAACGGCTGCCAAGGAAGATCGGTCGCTCATGAATATCTGCTTCGTCATGAACGATGAGTATAAGCAGCATGAGGCTGAATTCTTGGCCTTTGCCCAGTCTAAGGGCATGCAGGGCATCAAGGGCCACCGCTCTGTGGGCGGCTTCCGAGCCTCCTGCTACAATGCCATGTCTATAGAGGGCGTGAAAGCACTCATAGCTTGCATGCAAGAATTTGAGAAGCAAATCATTAAGTAGAACCACTCCATACACGGCGCACGCCACGAAGCCTCTACGAAGCTCCTGTCGTGCGCCTTTTCTTTACTATGAAAAAAATCCTCATTGCTACAGAAAAACCCTTTGCTGCTGACGCTGTCAAGGGCATTAAAGACATTTTTGACATGGCCGGTTACGAAGTTCGCTTGCTTGAAGGGTATACCGACCAGGAAGTATTGAAGGCTGCCGTCAAGGACATCGAGGGCCTAATCGTACGCTCCGACATCATCGGTCCGGCAATTATGGACGCAGCTCCCGAGTTGAAGATTATTGTGAGAGCAGGCGCAGGCTATGACAATATAGACCTCGCAGCCGCTACGGAGCATGGTATCGTGGTGATGAATACCCCGGGCCAGAATGCAAACGCTGTGGCTGAACTGGTAATAGGTATGCTCATTTACACCATACGCAACCGTTTCAATGGAAAGTCCGGCACCGAACTTATGGGCAAGAAACTCGGTCTTTTAGCCTTTGGAGCTGTGGCACAGAACCTGGCTCGCATCGCTCATGGCCTTGGCATGGACATCTCAAGCTATTCTCCTCTCAATCGTCCGCAGAAGATTATTGACGCCGGCTATCATGTACATGAGTCGCTGCAGGCCCTTTTTGCCTTCAACCAAATTGTCAGCCTCCACATGCCTTCTACTCCGGCTACACGCCATAGTATAGGTTACGACCTCGTTTCTTCCATGCGCCCCGATGGTATCCTGGTGAACACAGCGCGTCAGGATGTGATTGATGAGCCGGGTCTGCTGCGCGCGCTGGTGGAGAGAAAAGACTTGCGGTATGTGACTGACCTCAAACTGGCTTGCCACGACGAGGCTGTAGAGAAGTTGGGCGACCGCTATATCTTTACGCCGAAGAAGATGGGTGCGCAGACCAAGGAAGCCAATGTCAACGCAGGTTTGGCTGCTGCCCAGCAGATAGTCTCATTCTTCGAAGACGGCGTCAAAAAGTTCCAAGTAAATAAATAATACTTACCCTTTTACCCTCCTTACTTATATGCCTACCATCAAACCTTTCAAGGGTTACCGCCCCCCCGTCTCCTTGGTAGAACAAGTGGAGTGTCGCCCCTACGACGTGCTCAGCTCAGAGGAAGCACGTTTGGAGGCCGCAGGCAATGAGAAGTCGCTTTACCGCATTATCAAGCCTGAAATCAACTTCCCTGAAGGAACAAGCGAATATGATCCCCGTGTATACGACTGTGCGGCCCAGACCTTCCGCGAGTTTGTGGAGAAGGGATGGTTAGTAGCTGACGAGCAAGAGTGCTACTATCTCTACGCACAGACCATGAACGGGAAAACCCAGTATGGCTGGGTGGTCTGCGCCTCAGCAGCCGACTACATGAACGGAGTAATCAAGAAGCATGAACTTACACGTGCAGACAAAGAGGAAGACCGTATGAAGCATGTGCGCACTATCGGCGCCCACATGGAGCCTGTCTTTCTGGCCTTTAAGCCGCGCAACGTGCTTCATGAGTTGCGCCTGAAATATGCTGCCACTGCTCCCGTGTACGATTTCGTTGCTCCCATCGACGGCTTCCGCCATCAGTTGTGGGTCGTGAGCAGTGAAGAGGACAAGGCAACCATCACCGCAGAATTTGCTGCCATGGACAAACTCTACATCGCTGACGGTCACCATCGTAGCGCAGCTGCTGCACGTGTCGCTCATGAGATGGGCCAGCAGCCCGGGTCTACGGGCCGGGAGGAGTACAATTATTATATGGCGGTTTGTTTCCCTTCTGATGAACTGACCGTGCTTGATTATAATCGCGTGGTAAAGGACCTTGGCGACAAGACAGAGGCTCAGTTCCTTGAGGCACTGGCTGAGGACTTCGTCGTCGCAGAAAGAGGTACCGAGCCTTATCATCCGGCTCATGCCCATCAGTTTGCGCTTTATCTGGGTGGCAAGTGGTACAGCCTTGATGCCCGAGAAGGTACTTTCGACCCCTCCGACCCTATTGGCGACTTAGATGTAGACATTTCTTCCCGCCTGATACTTGATAAGCAGCTGCATATCACTGACCTCCGTCGTGATCCCCGCATCGACTTTGTGGGTGGTCTGCGAGGTTTAGAAGAGTTGGCGCGTCGTGTCGACACGGGTGAGATGAAGCTTGCCCTGGCTCTCTATCCAGTTAGCATGGACCAGATTATGACTATCGCCGACAGCGGTTGCATCATGCCGCCTAAGGCCACGTGGTTTGAGCCTAAGCTGCGCAGCGGCGTGGTCGTTCATAGCTTCACAGACTGACTGTGAGAGTGGAATGCCCGTCTTTGTCAGTTGCGGCATTCTCACAGTGTATTCTATATAGTTAATCCCTTGGCGATGGTGGCATTTGCTGCCGCTTATCGCCAAGGGATTATTCTTGGGGCCATGTGGGGAGGCGTTACTATCGTATAGGGGGAAGTCTCAGCTGCGGTTAATTTGTTCACCCACGTACTCGTAGATGAAGTTGTTGCCTTTGGCCGAGGGGAATTGGCTTCGGCTGTCTATGTCTTCGCGTCCCTTGAGGTGTGAGATTATCCGGTGATAGCATTGCAGTGGTGAATATGTGTGTACGAGGGCTGTAAATGAGGCGTCTACGTAGCTGCATTTGCCTGTCGTGCTGTTACGTATCACACGCTTAAAGTGTAGGCAGCCTTTATACCATCCATATTTTTCTGAGGTCAGTGAGGTGATGCGCATCTCCTTGGGTGCTGTGGCCTTGGTGGCGGGCGCTTGTTCCGGAGTGCCTTGTTCTTTCTCCAGCTTCCTCATCTTAAACTCTTCCATGGTGTTGGCTGTGGTCTTTATCATGATGAAGTAGACTCTTGGCCTAATCTTGTAGCGTTTAGGGTAGGGGATGTCGCTTTCGGCGTAGTTTCTAATTTCGTTCGCCATGGCTTGCGTCATGGGTATCTCGGGGATAGACTCAAGGAAGCTCAAGAGCTCATCGCTGCTGTGTGCAAGCGTGTCATAGTCGAAGTAGCGGACGTAGATATTCATGGCTTTGGGTTATTGGGCGAAGGGCTATACGGAGGTCTCACCAGGTTGAGGAGGTCGGCCGGGAGCTTGTCGTCAGAAAAGAAAATATCTTCCTAATCCTTGTGAGCAGGATAAGGAAGATAAAGTGAAGAGGAGGAGACTCGAACTCCCACGTCGCAATTGACACTACCCCCTCAAAGTAGCGCGTCTACCAATTCCGCCACCTCTCCGTGTTATGTAAGGGTTACAACGAGCATATACTCATTGTGTGCTCAGAACAGGACTCGAACCTGCACGTCATTGCTGACACCAGTACCTGAAACTGGCGCGTCTACCATTCCGCCACCTGAGCGTGGATGTAGGGTTGTTTGAGCGGAAAACGAGACTCGAACTCGCGACCCCAACCTTGGCAAGGTTGTGCT
>CAMAMB010000001.1 GCA_945836755.1 uncultured Bacteroidales bacterium | reverse complement strand
CCCCGCGATTTCTTTTTTTTGGCCATGTCAAGTCGGCTTGTTTCGGATGGCTACGTTTCTTTGAGTGTGTCTGAGCGAAGACACACTCAAAGAAACAGTATCGTAACTCTCCAACAGTTTGAGGCAACTTGCCTGCTTGAGAGAGTACACTCATAGCCATCAAAAAAGCAACCAGGGAGCAGTACATGAGCCTGCTCCCTGGGTTATCTTAGTACGAAGAATTAGTACTCGGGGTTGCGAACGTACCAATTATCGGGGTTCAACATTAAATTGTAGATAGCTGAGTTATAGCTTTGTGGCTGCTCGTAAGGAGCAAACTTCTCATCACGACGAGCTATCTTCCATGCCAACCACACCGTGCCGTAGTCGCCGCTGTTACCGGGTAGATAGGCGTCGTTGTTCTTATGGCGGGCGAAACGAATGAGGTCACCCATTCGATAGCCTTCATAGGCTGTCTCTAACGCACACTCATCGGCGATGATGGTCTCTACTGCATTGATTTCGGCTGCGAGATTTTCTTTTTCCTCGGGAGTGAGGTTGGCGAAAGTAGGCAGCACGGTATCATCAATAAAGTCGGTGATGTCAATCTCTTCCTCTTCGTCGCCATCTTCATTGTCGGTCGTGCCTGCGTTGTTATCGTCAGTGGTAGTGTTACCACCTTCTTGGAGGATGGCATGTGCACGCTTGGCAGCAGCCTCAGGTGTAAGCTGGCCGGTGCGGACAAGCTCATCGACAAGGCGGGTCTCAATCACGAACTTCTTGACTGAGAAGAGGCTGTCTTCCTTAGAGGAGGTACCACAACCGGCTTCATGGATACCACTGTTGTTCCAGTAGGAGCCACCGGACTGACCAATCTTGAAGTCAAGGAAGGAGGCGGCATTGGGGGCATTGAGTATGCGATACAACTCATTGGGACCAATGTAGTTAGCCGCATTATTATAGGTACACGAGTCGAGATAGAACTCTCTTACATAGTGACCTTGCTCTTCGGGAGTAGCGGGGGGAGTGATGGACGACGTGATGACAGAGTCAAGCAGGGCATTGGGGAATTTATTCTTATTGATGCCATCACGAAGCACCGCGAATGCCAAACGAGGATAACCGGCACGGTTAATGGCCTCTGCATAGCGTAGGTACACCTGACGGAGACGGTAGATGCCTCGGTAGAGCTTGAAGTTGGACGAACTGGCTACACCCTGGCTGTAACCGGTCACAGGGGCATCCTTAATGATGAAGCGCTCTGTGCCTTCACCATCGCGCACGCGATACACCGGGGCAGTACCATAAAGACGCGCATCGCCTGCACCATCATAATACTCCCACTTGAGATCGCCACTTTGACTCCACGCGGTGTAATTCTTATAGTTTTGGGCCGCGCAGAGCTGGAGATAGCTCTCTGAGGGCTGTACCTGACGAGACTTGAGGTTCGGGGAAAGCCATACAGAGGCTGTACCGGAACTCGTGCTGGTAGTGGAGTGTGCATCGAAGCCATAGACCTGCGAGACATTGCTCAAAATCTTATGACCATATGTTGCATTGGCTGTAGAGGGAATAATGGTGATATAGTCAGTTCCCTTAATCTCATCAGTACGTGAGAACAAGTTTTGCCAGCTGAGAGCGTTACCTGAGTAGCTGACCACATCAGATCCGGCTTGTTCGTGCTTGTTTATATTGGCTTTAGTGCCATCAACTACATACCCGCTCTCAGCACGCTTCTTCAAGAAGTTGAAGTAGTAGCTGGCAGCCTGAACATAGTCAGAGGCGGGGTCACCGGCCTGGCCATTACCACGAAGCAGATAGAGGTCGCCCAAAATGAGGTCGCTGTAGAAACGCAGATAACGGGTATTGATGGTCATATCCCCCTTTGTATCAAGGTCGCCATAGTTGGGATAGCCATATTCGGGGTCATTCTCTATGCGGTTGGCAGCGATGAGATCATCTTTCAACAGATCGACGAGGTTGTCAGCGTCGGCCCATGCCTCAGGATTGGTTTCCCAACCTGTGTTCGTGTCGTTGGCAGGCTTTGTAAAGAAGGGCACACGTCCATAGGTCTGCACAAGCTGGAGGTAAACCCAGGCACGGATGTTGGCTACCTGAGCAAACTCCTTCTTCATAATCTGCACGTTATTCTTCTTGGCCGTAGTATCAACGCGGCTCAGATAGAAGTTACACTGGTTGATAACCTTATAATAGGCAGCACGGTTGAGGAGGCCGTTGTCACCGTTGGGCTGACGATTGAAAGACACGATATCAGAGATGGAGTCACTACTGTAAGCGGTAGTGGCCACCAAGTCACTGCGCAGGTCACCCAGTAGCTGGTTTTGCTCCACCATGTCTTGCACATTGGCTATGATACCGAAATAGAAATTGACGGTATCAGTACCGCTAAAACCTGTATTGTAGCGGTCCATATCGGGGGTCAACATATCTTCGCAGGACGTGGTGGTTACACCCAGTCCCAAAAGGAAGATGAAGAGACTTAAAATCGAACGATGTTTCATTGTCTTAGCAATTAAGATGGGAATAGGTGGCTGGGAGAGGCAGGGCTCTCCCCCAGCCTATCTTACGATTACAGGTTGACGGTGAGACCGAGGCAGAAATTACGGCTTTGGGGAAGATAACCTGCATCAATACCCTGATAAAGGACACTGTTGCTCACAGAGAACTCGGGGTCTGTACCTGTGTACTTGGTAATGGTGAAGACATCATTGGCTTCGCCCCAGACAGCAAGTCCCTGAAGCCAGCTCACTCGCATAGGTATCTGATAAGTGAGACGCACACGCTTCAACTTGAGGTAAGAGCCATCTTCTATCCAACGGTCGGAGAAGCGCTCGTTGTTCACCCATGTCTCACTATTGGGATCCATGAGACGCGGCATATCGGTCTTCTGACCTTCATAGCGCCAGCGGTTGACAACAGCAGTAGTCTGGTTCCAATGGTTGGTCATAGACTCTAACTGAGAACGCTGATAGTTGTACACGTCGTTGCCCAATGAGTACTTGAAGGAAACATCAAGCTTGAGGTGCTTCCACTGGAGGGAGGTGAAGATGTTACCGAAGATGTCGGGGTTGGGGTCACCAATGACGACCATATCGGCCTCGTTAATCCAGCCATCGCCATTCTGGTCAACGAAGTGCATATCGCCGGCCTTGAAGTTACGATAAGGATCCTCGGAGATACCGGTCGGGTAACGGAGATAGCCGTACTTACCGGCGGAGCTGGCTTCAGCGTCGGAGGAGAATACACCGGCGGTCTGGTAGCCATAGAACACACCAGCGGCGTGGCCCTTGGCCGTAAGTACATTAGCACCGTAGATGGTGGAGATGCTACCATTGATGGAATGGAGCTGGTCTTTATTGCCATTCTCATCAAGCGACCAAGACTTGATAGTATTCAGCTCAGACTGAGGAAGGGCGGTAATCTCATTCTTGTAATGGCCGATGGTGGCGCCAATCTGCCAGCGCCAATCCTTGTGCTGAATAACCATAGCGCTGATATTGAAGTCAATACCGTCGTTCTTGAGTGCGCCGTCATTGCTCCATATATAAGAGAGGCCGGTGATGTCGCTGACCGATTTGCGGTTAAGGAGATTCGTAGTCTTAGCGTGATAGTATTCTACGCCGACATTCAGGCGGTTCTTCAGCATGCTGAGGAAGAGACTCACGTTGTAGCGCTTAGTAGTCTCCCACTGAAGCTTCTGGTTCTGGATATTGGAAAGGATGAGGGCCGTAGCCTTATCCATAAACTTGATATTCTCGAAATAGGTGCGGGTGGCGTAGTAATCGATATTGTCATTACCAGACATATCAAAACCGGCAGCTAACTTCAAGTAGTTAATACCTTTAACTTTAAACCAGCGCTCTGAAGAGGCTACCCAAGCTGCTTCGACATTGGGGAAGATACCCCAACGAACACCGCAAAGCTTCACACCCTCATCTGCCTCTTTGCCAAAGCGGGAAGAAGACTGCATGCTGGCACCGGCTGTGAGGAAATACTTGTTGCGGAAGTTATAGGCAGCGTTGGCATAATAAGTGAGATTGACCCAGGTGTCGTTATAACCACCATTGGTACGATAGTCGAGCGTGTTGCTCATGTTAGGCGTCTTATCGTTCTCATTGTTATAACCCTTGGCGTAGCTCTGGTTATAGGAATAAGAAGCAAAGCGGAAGCCGCCAAAGACATGGAGGTCATGAGCGCCGAAGGTACGCTGCCAGTCGACAGTGAAGTCATTGAAGAGGGTGGTCTCCTTGGCAAACTGAGTAGCAACCAGACTGGATACATAGCCCAGACCATCTACAGACTTGGAGGGCGTACCATTAGCCGGGAGATAATAACGCTCGTTGCTGCGGTTGAGCACGTAGCTGAAGCGGTCCTGGAGGGTCAGATACTTGTTCACCTGATACTTGGGAGCGACATTAAGATTGAACTGAGTCTGCTCCTGATAGTTCTTATTATCACCATCGCCATTGGCCAGTATCCACATGGGGTTCACAAGCGCATCATAGCCATAGCCGGTGATAAACCTAAAGGGATTCTCACCGGAGTCGCCATCCTTACCGGCATAAACTTTCTCACTCAACTTATAGCTGATGTTGCCATTCTCTGAGTACTTGACATAAGTATAGGGGCTCAAGAAAGGTGTCTGGATAAGGCCGAGGACATTGGGAGAAGCAATATTTGACTGAGAGTAGTCTTCAGCCCAACCATTGTCACGCAAGTTATAGGCATTGCGTGCATAGGCAAGGTCAATGGCAGTCGTGAAGTTCTTGAAGAGTGACACGTCGGTGTTGAAGCGGATGTTCAGACGGTTAAAGTCATTCTTCACAGCAGTGGCATCAGCCATGGTATAACCTAACGAAAGGTTGTACTTGGCTATATCGTCACCACCTTCAACAGCTATTTTGTAGTTCTGAGTGAAGACATCATCATAGAGGTCCTTCTGCCAGTCTGTAGAATTGTGGTAGATAGGATACTTATAGTAATTCTTGTCCGCGTTGAGGAACTCTATTTGAGAACTGCCAAGATAGTCTCTATCGGGGATGGTACCTATCAGCTCAGATATATAGTTACGATACTGATCGGCGTTCATCATCTTGATTTTCTCAGGCGACTGCTCCCAACCGGCGTAAGCACGGAACTTAATGCGGGTAACCATGCTCTTACCACGGCGAGTATTGATGAGAATAACGCCATTGGCGCCTTGAGCACCATAGAGGGCAGTACCATTCTTCAGGACCTCTACACTTTCAATATCATCGGGGTCCATGATATTGAACAGGTTATTGTAAAAACCTTCATGCAGAGTGGAACGATCAAACTGCATATCCATAATCACGCCATCAATGACGATGAGAGGCTGTGAGTTAGAGTGGATAGAATTCAAACCGTTCATGAAGATGGTAGCACCTTGACCGGGCATGCCACCGCGATTGATAAGACGCAGGGAACCGGCCAAGCCATTCTCCATCTCTTCCTCAATGGTGATTGCATTAGGGTCAGTGACCATCAGCGTCGTGCTATTGGTCAGAGATGTGCCATCCATGAAGAAGTCCTTATGCATACCTGAGTTCAGATACACATTCTGGTTGGCAGCTCCTTTGATGGCCAAGTGAGTGGGGTTGTAATCCTGCAAGCTCACATAAAGCACGTCCACAAACTTGGGCACACTGATAGTGTACTTACCATCGTCCTCTGTGAGAGCGGAGTAGAGACGGTTGTTGAGGGACTGCACCTTCACACCGCCAAGGGGTTTCCCGGTAGCTCCGTCGTATACGTAGCCGGAAACCTCCTTCATTTGATATTTGGGAGAGGCAGAACGCTTGGCTACAACGGCACTATCGGCTGAAGCTACCAAAGATTCCGTTGCTGCGTGGGCGGATAACACGCAGGAACCCGATAGCAGAAAGAGACCAACACCTGCACGAAGTGCGCCCTGCATCAAGCTAATTCGTTTATTGTTATTCATAACTTACAGTTTTTGTTTTCAGATGCGTTACTCGTGAACAGGATCAACGTATACCTTACCTATACTCAGACCATAAATTCTGGTACGGCTGGGACGATATTTATTAAGGGTCGGGATAGAAAGAAGCAGGTGAGGCCAGCTGTCTATACTCAAGGGAAGATTAGCATAGCACTTAGGAATCTCTATCTCATCGAAGAGCTCTACTATCTCAATGGCTTCATCACTCACCTCGAAGAATGTGCGTTTCTTTCCGATGGTCTTACCCGCATCGTCTATGACAGAGGCATCGAAGTGAATATTTTGCTCTGCAATCTCATCACGTTCGCCGGTTTCAGGATCTTCATCACCCCACCACTTGTTTGAAGTGTAGATGCGATTAGGCACTAACTGGATGCGAATACGATATTTACCGCTATACAGACCACGTAGCGGAATATAGACTTTCATTTCCTTACCGGTCTTTGCCCTGAAATAACGGAAGCGATTATACTCTAATTCCTTTGTATCAATGGTCTCATCAAAGTTAGGACCGGTAACGAGGGTGATACCCTGACCATAGTTGGTATTATCTAATGAGGTACTCGGAGATACATAATAAGAATTGAAGATATCTAATTCCTGGCTTGTCTGGTAACAGTAAGAAGGATCCATCGTGTACTCCTTCAATGGAATAATATACCCATTGGAGGCCTTAATGGGATCGCCTTCCTGAACATCTCCGAAGAGCGGATGAACCATGTCACCTGCCTGATTGGGAACGCGGCGATCAAGCTTGCGGAAAATAGTACCGTTCGTGGCTATCAGCGAGTCAGCGTTGAGAGCCTCGCTCACAAGAGTTGCGGAGTCAGTGCGGTTTACGCCGGGGGCAAAACGATAGGGAGCAAAGTACATGCTCGCAAGCAGCTTGTTCGTCACTGTCTCATCAAAGATAGAGTCCTTGTAAGTAGCATAGTTCTGATGGGGTAGACTTTCATCAACCAAGGACTTGACGGACGAGAAGAAGTTACCATCTGTACCAGTATAGTTAAACCTATACGAGTCAGCGTAATTATAAAGCCTACCTACCTTCTCGTAAGCCTGCTCCCAAGCTGCGTCTGTAGGAATGGCGGAGATATACATACTATCTTCGTTCTCTATCTGGGCCCCGCTATTAGAGATAAGGCGGTTAGTCTTGTAGTATGCTGAATCCACATAGACCATCTGACCCTCATCATTCAGTGCACCCTCCACGCTCATTTCAGGACTGAAGGTACGCACCTCGGCTGCACTTAGTTTGCTATAAACTATACCAAACATATCGGTGTGTGCCTGCATATAATCATAGACATTATATGCAAAGGGAGATTCCTGGGAAAGAATATGGAGCGAACCATTGGAAGAGGCTTGCACATTCTCAGAATACAGGGGGATACCATTGAACGTTCTATTGCCGGCATCGTAAATGCTCAGCTTGCTATTCATCATTCGAACATTCTGGCTCTCCTTGGCAGACTCGAAGTTGAAGCGAGCAATATGGTTCTGAGGGAACTGCTGGCCTAACATATACTCCAGCTTCATACCCTCAATAATATCTTTATCAGAAGATGAATTAAGGAGGGTCGCAACAGTCTCTAATTGACTCATATAATACTCCTTATCATAAGTATCATTGAGCGGAGCCCAGACTGTGAATGACTGAGGGGAGTTCAATAGCTCGGCATAGGTCAAGGTCGCCGACTTATCTTCCTCTTTGCGATAGACCTTAATCTTCTTAAGTATCTCAGCAAAGTCGGAGAGATCAGGGTTCGCCTCAATATTCTGCCAAATAGTACGGCCTGCAGTCACACCTGCAGGTGAATCGTCCGTACGGATATCATAGTGGTCGTCGGAACAGGAAGCCATGCCCATGAGCATGGACAATCCTAAAAGTCCGACTGTACCTTTGTATAAGATATTTCGTTTCATGATGTGATTAGGTGCTGAAGTTAATTACCAAATATCTTCGGGAGTACTATTGTTATAGACAGAAGCAGGCACAAACTCAAAGTAGTCAAGCATCAACTGCGTAGAGGCATTTTCGATGGCCAGTTTAAATCTAAGGTAGTATTGCTTGTTCTGGTCGAGCGTTTGGGTGGTAATGACACGACGGAGAGCAGGGCTTTCAGGAGTAGCATTACGACATGTCTCGGTAACATCTGTACCCGTATGATTAATGACCATATACTGAGGTGCTTTCATGTAGCCTACGTTACGGAGGTTACGGTCGGCCTCGAGTATGAGTACTTCGTCGTTATTTAAATCTTTCTCATCATGCTTCCATGGCTTGCCGGGAATTTCATTGATAGTTTCGCGCTGGTCAACGGGAAGTCCGGTAGGCTGGGTATTGGTAGGACTCTCACCAAAGAATACCTGCACCATACCACGCATATTGTTCAACGAAGCACCCATACGGATTTCATACGTACCGGTCTTGGGTACGGGTGGGAGTTTGAGTACAAAGTCATAACGACCTGAAACCAAAATCTCATCACCCTTATAATCCTTCCAAGCTCCACTCATAGACGCATAACCATTCTGAAGGTAATAAATCTTAGTACCTGTGGTTTCATTGGATATATTGCTAAAATAACCTTTGGGGAAATAATAGATGCCCGTACCTCTGAGATCATTGGACAACATCTCAGGAAGCATGGTGACCATGTCTATACGGATACGCTCACTGGCTAATATGGTGCGGGTATCATCCGTATTCAGCAATACATGGTCAATGGGGAAGTAGAAGCCGTTAGCCGAGTTGTTGTCAAAAGTATTGAGATTATCTTCATCACCCTCCGAATTGCTGGGGAAGACCTGAATGTTAAGGCCATTCACACCGGGATCGTTGTGGATAAAGGAAAGTTCTTCATAAGTACCACCAATCACCTTATTATCATGCTGGCTGACACGATTGAGGTAGAACTCTTCTGTGGGAAGTTGAGTAACCTTGATAAGGGCAGCAGGAGAGCTCATGGTCGTATAATAATCCCACACATTGACCGTATAACCATAAGCATTGGGATTCTTCATATCATTACCCAGGTGATAGCCGTATTCATCGAAGTGACGGACCAACTTATCAATGGGCATTTTACCATTCAGCAAGTGATATGCGATGAACTGATACACAGCATTCTTGGGATCGGTATAGTCGTCAGCAGCTTCTGAACCATATACCTCTGTACACTTTCGTTTAATAGTTTCGAAGACTTCTTCGGTATCCCAGTTCGAGATGTTACCATCCTCATCCTTATCTATCTGAATGCCCCAATCATTCTGGAAGACATCGTCTGTCTCGGCGAAACAGGTAAAACCTGCCTCACGATAAGCCTGATAGGTATAATTGTTCTTGGTAGTAGTCTCATAGACGGTAGAACCTGCATAGTCAGAGTGTTCCTCCTCATACTTGATAGCGTCTTCACGATTGACGAGTAGATTTTCATAAATACCGGTTACCTCAAGCAACTTTGAGAATATCTTCATATTATCGGCCATGCCAATAAGCTGCGATATGGACTTCGTAGAAGGCAAAATCACCTTGTCCACCACATGAAGCATACCATTGGAACACTCGTAGTTGTAATCAATGACACTTGAACCATTCGCTAACTCACCAATCACATAGACGCCATCTGCATCTAACGTACATTTGAGCGCACGATTATTTAAATTGGAAATGGGGAAGGTAGTGCCCTGATCAGGAAAATCAGCAGTCTCATAAGCTGAATTTGAACCATTGTCAATGATACAGTTCAAGACAATAAGAGACTTTTGTTCATCTGTCATGGCATTAATTACCTCTATCTTCTGATCTTCGGTAAGAGTGGCCGGATCAGTGAGAAGCGTTGTTTCCACAGTCGGCAATCCATTCTCTTCATTCTCCTTCGCAAACTGAACTGCCTGAATAAGGACGGCATTGTTGTCTGGAGCGAAAACTGTATAATGGCCACGGGCGGAAAGCACAGCAGCAATAGAAGAGGCATTAGACTTATTACCAAGCTTCACTTGATTGAAGAGCAGACGAATGTAGGAGAGTTGCCCGGCCTTCTCATCAATTTTGTCAATCAGAGTAGGTTTATCCTTAATGGCATAAGCATCGGAGCTAATTTCCTCCTTACATGATATGAAGGACACGGCGGACATTGCTATGAATGCCAAACCGAGCAACGAAAAGCTGAAGTTAAATAAATTCTTTTTCATAGTGGTAGATGGCATTATTTCTTAGTGTAACGATCCCACACAGGATTCTGCTTCAAATTAGAGTTTACCTTTATCTCCTCGCTATAGATGGGAAGATAAAGAGCCCACATCTGACTCAGACGCTGTATTGTGGTAGATTTAAGAGAAACAAAAGTGGAGAGGGTCGTTTTTGCATCGTTCGTAAACTCAGCCTGACGTACAATATCAAACCATCTTTTACCTTCACCAATGAATTCTCTTTGGCGTTCACGATAGAGTGCAGACAACAAAGTAACCTCCCCATCATAAGGGTCATTAAAACGTGTACTGCGATATTCTGCCTCTATAGAAGGATCGGTATTTTCGGGCTCAACGAGAGCCGGATTGTTGCGGAGGAAGATGTGATTGACAAGTCTAAAGCCTTCAGCCATTTCGCCGCCACCACGAGCAATGGCTTCGGCCTTAATGAGCATGACATCAGTCAATCGATAAATAGGCCAATGTACATCTACCTGATCCTCACGCATAGCACTTAAATCAGGAGCTGTTTCTCTCTCAACCATATTATATTTATCAGGGTAGGAGATATAACGCACGATAAACTTAGTAAGAGGCTTGGAGACACTGGATGCAGTATACTCACAAGTTTCCCATAGACGCATATCTGTTTTTCCGAAACCTACGGTGGGATCCACAGAAGTGGCAGAATTTACTAGCTGAGAATTCAATGCCATAGTCTTCAGCTGCCAACCATTATTGTAACCACTCAGATAAGAAGTAACCGTAGTATTCTGAGCAGTCACACCATCATAGTCCAACTCAAAAATAGACTCGCGAGAAAGTTGATAACCGAAGTTGTTGTTATAAGCCACATCTTCATAGGGTGCCTTCATATCATAGCATTGATAGAGGGGATATATCTGATCTTTCTCTTCTTGTGAGGCATTTAGATTATCAGCGATGTCCTTATCATATTCTTGTTTGATACTCTGGATAACCAGGTCTGCATACTCCTCGGATTTAGCAAAACATTCTGCAGCCAAGGCTTCAGCATAAGCTCCATTTACTGCTACGCCATCTTTGGTAGTGTAGTTACGAACATTCTCAGTAACCTCATCTGAAGTATCCTCATCAGCACTATTGGCACGAGCTGGAGAAGAGGTGGTAGATTCTTCACCGTTATCGACTTCATCGCCACCTTCCTGGTTATCGTCACCTTCATTACCTGCAGAACCATTCTCATCGTCACTACCGCCAGGGGTTGTGCTATTGTAAGCTACATCAGTGAAGTTTACATAACCTAGATTGACATGGGTTTTCTTTTTCTTGTCAAACTCTTTCAGCATACAGCCACGCCATAAATAGAGATCAGCTAAGAGAGCACGAACCCCATTACGAGTAAAATGCACTTTGTTCTGATAGTCAGAGCCATAATTTACCGCAGCATATTTGATATTTGCCTCAAGGCTGTCAATCAATTCACCAAGAATAGCCTCACCTGCTACACAAGAAGGATAGTTGGCCGTAGCCTCAGCGTCAGAACGAACCGACTTGGTGACGAAGGGCACATTACGATAAGCTCTCACCAGATAGAAATAGTAGAGCGAACGCAGGGCCAGCATCTCAGCGCGAATAGGCCGCCAGTCACGACGGGTGAAGCTGGGATCAATTTCGGAACCGGGGGTAGTCATCTTATCACCCTGTTCCAATACCAGGTTACAATAGTTGATACCTTTGTAGAAACCAGACCAGTCATAGAGGCCTACACTGGGTTGAAGAACCCCCGTCTGGAGCAGATTAATATTAGAGTTAGACACATTGTTAAGTGTGAGGTTATCAGCACGTACCTCACCCCAAACAAGTATCCTCTCTGTCTGGCTTGCAGCGGCTAACTGCTGGTAAGCACCAGCTCGAACAGCTTCGAGGTCAGACCTTTCCTTCCAGAAGTGCTCCTCAGGAATCTTATCCGAAGGAAGGATAGTCAGGTAGTCCTCACATGAAGACAGCGACCCTACAGAAAGCAAGATGCCAGCTACAAAGAGGATATTAGTATATAGCTTATGTAGTTTCATAGTAGATAGAATATATGATAGATGTAGGAAGGAAAACCCTCACTGACAAAGATTAGAAACCAACGTTAACACCAACTGTGAAGGAGCGTGAGCGCGGAGTCTGCGAATAGTCCATACAGGGATCGAAACCAGACTGCGACTTCTCGGGGTCCGTTCCGGAGTACTTACTCCAGAAGATAAGATTGTTACCGGAAGCGTAGAAGCGGAGATAGCTAAGACCAATCTTCTTGAGTTTCTCGGCCTTCACGCCATAAGAAAGCTGGAAGTACTGGAAACGAAGGAAATCGCCCGGTTCCACATAACGATCACTGATAAGAGAGTTGTACGTTACCATGACGTTGCTATTCATGGCACGTGGGATTTGAGTCACCTGTCCGTTCTTTCTCCAACGGTGTGACACGGCAGCACTTTGATTCTTGTTGCTGATCATACTCTCAGCATTAAGGCGGGCCATGTTGATAATCTTATTGCCTATGCGGAAGTTAAAGTTGGTCTTTAACTGCCACTGACCATAGGTAATATCGATACCAAAACCACCATTAATCTTGGGATTAGAAGAACCTAAGTAGACGATGTCCAACTCGTCAATGCTACCATCATGGTTAATATCCTCATAAATTGCATCACCACCTTGGAACTGGTAATTGATACCGCCGTAGTTGAAATACATGGGAAGAGGATTACCATTCTTGTCATAAACTACGTTACCCTGGGCATCGAAAACGATAGGAGCGAGTTTAGCCTTATTGGGGTCATAGTACTTTCCGAAAGTGGGGTCATCCGGACGATTGAACAGACCGGCTGCATTGGGGTTGCCATCAGCATCATAGTAGAGGTTCTTCTGTTCGTTGAGGAAGTAACCATTATGATCATAGTCGAAGGCATAGACGCCTTTGAAACGGAAACCATAGATACCACCGAGAGCATTACCAATCTGCACGCGCTTCATGATAGCGCCATTGGTGTAAGTGAAGTCTTGGTTATTAGCGGCAAGCACTGAAGCATCCATACTTGTAATAGTATTGATATTCTGTGCGATATTACCACGCAGCACTACATGGAACTTGCCAAACTTTAGGATAGGACGAGTATTGGCAAAGAGTTCCCAACCCTTATTCTCCATCTCACCTATATTGACCACGCTCAAAGTGGGGAAACCTGTAGTAGAAGGAATACGAACATTATAGTTCAAGAGGTCCTTCGTCTTACGGTTATAGACGTTAAAGTTAAACTGGAAAAGGTCATCAAACAAATTCAGATTGACGCCAACGTTCCAGGAGTAAAGCTTCTCCCACTGAATGTTATCAAGTTTGAGCTTCTCAGGGATAATGACCTGCTGGCCACCATACTTTATGCCATTCGTGTTATACGTATTATACATAAGACCTTCACTGCCGGGGGGGTTACCATTAACACCCCAACCGGGAGCCACTGAGAGCATGTTAATTACCTTCTTCAAAGGCTTGAAGAAGCCTTCGTCACTGATGTTCCAACGACCGGAAATACCGGGGAAGTAGCCCCATTTCTTACCTTTACCGAAACGGGTAGAACCATTGGCTGTAAGAGTGAAGTCAAAAATGTACTTTGAACTGAAGGCATAGTGCATCGTACCAAGAGCCATCATAGAGTGACCTTCACCGGTGCTGGTATAAGAGTTTGAGAGGTAACCGGGGACAGTGGGGTCGGAGATACCACCTGCTATACCCTGAGAGTTCATGGCCTGTGTGGTGACTGTATAAGAGCTCATCTCGAAACGGCCCATAATCTGAAGGTCATGACGATCATTGGCAAAATGAGGATGGAAAGTCAGAGAGTGGCGGGTATTGACATTAAGAGACTTAGAGTCATAGCTGGAAGTAAGATTAATACCTTCATTCCACTTGCTTGAAGTCAGAGAACCAGGGAAATAAGCCTCTTCGGTCTGGGTCTGAGCAGTCATATAGAGCTGACCATTATAATCCAGCGTGGTCTCGTCACTATTCTTACCCAGGAACTTGTACTCAATCTGGAAGCCAGGCTGAATATTATAGGAAGAAAGGTTGTTGTAGGACTTATTTGCACGAGCAACAGGGTTTCCATTCGACACCATGTCGCCAAGATAGTAAGAGGTCAAACCACTATTGGGTTCTATCATACCGGGAGCACCTGCTGCGGGAGGCATGATAAAATATTCACCAGTATTGTAGTAGTTGCCAGACTTCAAGTCCTTCTCATACCGATAGACTGACATATTAGGCATAGCATTGTAAGCACGACCAAGAATATCGTCGCTATAATTTCGCTGGTTTTTGGTATATGTCAAAGCGAAGTCGGAGATAAACTTGATACGGTCAGACACATAATAGTCCAAGGCGAGACGAGTGGTAATACGGTCATACACCTGTTTGATAATGGTACCCGTACTGTGTTCGTAGTTACCGGACACACGGAACTGGGCTTTTTCACCACCACCTGATACAGCAAGACCATACTGGTGAGACTGACCGAACTGAGTAACTTCCTTTACCCAATCAGTATTCTTGTTATAATTGCCATAGTAGGAAGCATAGTCGTCACGATACATGATTTCGACAATACTCAAATTTTCTTCAGACTGGGTACGACCATTATGATAGGCCTCTTTCAACATCATAGTATAGCCATCACCATTGAGCATCTTCATACCCTCAGGCTGCCATGATCCTGAAAACTTGTAGCTGAAATTGACTTTCGTCTTACCACGGGCACCACGACGAGTAGTTATCTCTATCACACCGTTTGCACCACGTGCACCCCAAATAGCAGTAGAAGCCGCGTCCTTGAGTACCTTAATGCTCTGAATATCCTCAGGTGCAACCTGTAGAAGCTGAGAGAACTGCTCTTCATTTTCCATGTTCTCGAGATCGAGCTGTGAGGAGTCGTAGTTTTCGAGAATCTGTCCATTTACTACGATAAGAGGCTCCTGGCTACCATTAATAGATGCTGTACCACGAAGACGCATACTGGAACCCGCACCCAAGTTACCGGAAGTAGCTACGATATCAAGACCGGCAATCTGACCCTGAAGTGCGTCGGCTGCGGTCTCAAAAGAGAGACCTTCCATACGGTCCATATCAAGGGTCTGCTGGGCCGTAGAAATTTCGCGTTCAGGAATAACAAGTCCATTAGAGCGGGTCTTACGGGTAACCGTAATCTCAGCATCCTTAAAGGTATTCTTATCTATCAGCTCAATATTGAACTTAGAATTGGCTCCAATGGGGACAATCTTAGTCTGGTAGCCAATATAAGATACTCTCAGACGGTTCTCAGGACTCTTAATAACCATAGAGAAGTTACCATTGGCATCAGTCTGTGCCGCAGTAACGTTACGGTTATTCTTATCCTGCTCCACCACGTACGCCATGACAATTGGGCCGTCCACCTTACTCCAGACGCGTCCTGATATACGCTTCTGTGCATACGCCATCGAACAGCAGAGACAGAGCGCAAGCGTAAAAAGGAACTTAAACTTATTCATAGTAATAGATTATTTCAAGATTCTGTATCTCTTCACAAACTCACGAGCCTTAGCGGGAGTGCTGTAGGCAGACGAAAGGGCATTGGCAGAAAGACCAGGTATCGTCATATATGTATCACCGAGTGAGTGAAGTACCACATGCGACTGAGAGCTATAGCTATAACACTCTGCTGGGTTAGAGTTAGGAAGTTCATAGTCGCGAGCGATAAGATTATAAGGTAGGTTCGTAGACCCTGATATAGAATAAACAGCTGTCACCACACCACTATCATCTTTCACCTTTATAGACAGATTGTTAGAAGTCTGGTCAACCGTATACTTGAGGTAGTTTCCTGTGTTGTCATCCACACAGTTGGTCATACACTCATTGGAGTCAGTACAATCGTCAACGAAAATAGAGTGGTCACAGAAGTGGTACTTGAGGAAGTTCATATAGAGAGTAACCTGTGCCTTAGCTATCTCCAGCACATCCGGGTCAATCACGCCATTTTCGTCAGTGGCGTTATCCACATCACGCTCTATTTGGTCGAGTGTCACGAGGCCATTCATCTTGGCACGTTCAATGGCCTCATTCGAAGGCACGAAGACAGTATACTGATAGTTATTGAAGAAGCGCACCAATTTCTCATCCACCTTAGTATAACGCTTGGTGGTGAAAATCAGATACTTCTGGAGCTCGTTACTCCATTCAGTATCCTTCATCTTACCACGGAAGAGTTTCTCATAAAGGGTTTCGTAGCGTGAAGCCTCATCGCATAGTTCAAAGAAAGCAGAGAACTCGGGAGTGGAATTCAGCACGCCATAGGTTGTCGTCATGGTGGGTATCATCGGACGATCAAGGAAGTAGGTCTTACCATTACCATAGGTACTAGCATCAGGCTTCATGTTGTGAAAATCCACCACAGTAGAAACTTGATCATTGTCAGGGAATTTATCCTGGTTCATCTTAATCTGAAGGCCACCTTCCACCACCATGCCAACACCATTGGTAGTGCTGGGACGGGACTTCACGTGTATGGGAGCTCCACTTCGTGCGATATAATAGTTGCGGCCGCTCAGCACACCCTGAAGGTCATCATTGTCATGCACCACAATGTGGTTGTCAATAATCTCGGCGAGAAGGGTTGCCTTAATTTGACCATACTTATTGGTAACCGGGTCGTTCGGGTTACTTATAAATTCGCTGAAGGCTGTAGCCTTGTCAATATCCATCACGCCATTAGGACGCCAGTTGTATGCCATGCTCTTCACCGCAATAACCTTACCGGCATTTGCATTTGTAATTTCAGCAGGTTCAAAGGACCAGTAGCGATAGTAAGCAGGTGAGTTATTGGCAAATATCATCGTCTCGGGATAGCCATACTTCTTGAATCCATCATCCTTGGGAACAAAGAACGAGAAGCTGGACTGCATGGAACGGAAGTATGTACTGTAGAATTTTCGCAGAGGAGCTTCCGTATAGTTTGAAGACGTATATTTATCGTCACAGTGGAGCACCGTGTTCACCACCTCAACGCCCTTATTGAAGAGCAGGGGGGCCATTACTGAAGAATAGTCAGCCGGAGCAATCACATTGTTCATCACGTAGACAATACCGTTGTTGGCCAGTATCACCTTCTTCATATAAGCCTTGAAGTCCTGGATTGAATTAACGCCAATAGAGCTTGTGAACATGGGGTCCTGTGCGTCATTCATGATAGTACCATACTTGCTGGGAACGCTCTCGTTAAAAGATTCCTTCATTAGGTTATTAATGAGAGGCTGCAAGATATTGAGAGGTATCTGATAGAGATTATAGAGAAGGTCGTGGTTCTGCCAATCCGCGCTGTAACGTTTGATGAGCATAGCGCCCTGATTGTCACCTGAGAAGTATTCAATCATAGCTTCATCGCTTGGCACAAACATGGCAGCCATATCCTGCTCCTTGGTAGAGTTGGCCACGGAATAGGCATTCCATCCCGGGTCGAAGAGAAGGGCTGGATAATCGCCGAGGCTCTCGCCATCGGGGTCTACCGTCAGCATACCACTCTGTGAACGCTGGGCTATATAACGCTTCTGGAAGATAGAGTCCACAGTGATGGCATTGAGCGACTTATAGGCCATGGTCAACTCCTTATCATAGTAGGGAGCGCTGAAACGATCGAGCATAGCGCTAAAGAGGTTCGTCTCACCGTTGGTACGAATGACTTCTGCCATATTGGACGGAGTGACCATCACCTCGTCAAGCACGTCGTAGTAACCATTCATACAGGTAACGTCACCCTTGATGACTTCACTGCCATACATAAAGCTACGGTTACGTGTATCTTCATTCGTCCAAACCTTAGGTTGGCCATTTACGTCGACCTTTGAGTCGAGGCCAAGAATAAAAGACACGTCCTCATGGGTGATATTCTTCTCTCGAAGCTGATCGTCGAGGAAGTGAGTCAACATGGGCTGTGTCTTGTCGAGGGCGAGATACATACCCCCATAAGCCTGATTGCGATATTTATCCCAAAAACGCTTATCAGCGTTGGCGATGAGACCATCCTGGCCGAGCTGTCCTTTGTTTTGGTTATCAGGAAGCTGCTGCCATTGAAAATATGGAATGGTATCGGTGGCCACATGGGAGGTCAACTGACGCAGACAGAGGTTCTTGATAGGACCCTGAAGGGTAGACATTGTCTCCAACACATAGGCATTGTTCAAAATAGAGCCCTTTAGAAGCATCTTTTTCTGGTTAGGAGACAACTCTTTATAAGAAGTGTACAATGAGCCATCGGGCTTAGTCCACTGGCCCGACTTGAAGAAGCGGTCAAACGCCGCATCGTCAGCCACAAAGAGGGTGTTACTGCCAGTGCGGGAGAGCACACTCTTATACTCCTCCACATCGTCAATAAGCCCAATCATCGTAGAAAACTCCGGGTTCTTCTTCAACTCGTCATAAATACTCTCCCCGAGGAACGATGGCGACTTCTCGTCCAGGTCATAGTCGTCGGAACACGAGTAAGTTATGCCGCATGTCGAAAGCAAGCACATTGCTCCAAGCAATGACTTTCCCATTTTGCTAAAACGGTTCTTCATACGCATAGGTTATAATAATTTTTATAGTATTTGTTTTCAGCTATTTGTGAAAGGGATTTTGATTTAACCCCTCTACATGATAAGTTGTGCTTGCAAATTTAATTGTTTTTCGAAACCACAAGGAAGAGGGGCAAGGCTTTCTTTTAAGTCATTAAGAATTATTAGCAATTACTTTTTGACCCCTTCTACACAGGCGGAGAAGCGGCATTGTCACACTATCTTTACAATAACGTAACTATGAGTGGCATATTGCAAGCCGCACACCTGTTTCAATAAAAAAAAGCATGGTGAGAGGCTCTTCCCGGTAGCTGAAAGTCACAAGAAGGTAGCCCGGCGGTGTACCTGGCACGGCAGAAGACGTGAGAAGATGATTTAGATGATATCTCACACACTCACGATCAAGATTGGTGAAGAGGTGAGAAGTCACGAAGATAGTAGGCAACATGCGGGGACGTTATGTCCAAGGAGCGCGGCAGTGTATAGTTCACAGATTTCATATCCGCGGGACACCTGCCATATACTCCCTAAATCTACCCCTGTGATTGGTGAGGCTTGAAGGCCATGGTCTCCACTTCTATAAGCCATTGAGGACGGCACACACGGGCCTCAGTGATCAAGAAGGGAATGTTCGGGAAGCGCAGACGCAGATACCGGCTCACATCATGGTAATCTGCGATGTCTCGCAGATACACTATCATATATTGCATATCGGCGAGGCGACCTCCGGCTGAGGCGAGGAGTTTCTCTATATTAACAAAGAGGCGGCCGGTCTGGGTCAGCACATCACCTTCGTGCAGGCAGTTTCCATGAGCGTCGATGCTGGCAGTACCCGAAATTAGGAAGAGACGCCCGGAAGGCAGGTCCAACCAGGTACCCCGTTCGAAGGCCACGCCGTATTCAACGGTGCAGTTTAGGAACTCAGGGGCGTGCAGGTAGCCCACCTTCCCGTCATCCAGACCCTTCACTGAGAGGAAATCAATGGCAGACAAGGTTTTAGCGTTACGCACCGCACCACCGATGCCGGTAGAGGCAATAAAATGGGTAGCGGCGGTAAGTCCCTCGCGCCGGAAGATGTAATTGCGTCCATCTACCACGCCCTGATAGTTACAGTCTACGTCACGCACGTATATCCATGTGCGATGGCAGTGACGGCTCAAAGTCATGTCGTAACGCTTCAACAGGTCTATGTGCCGGTTGAAGGCCAGTTCTGTCTGGGCTTTAGAGTCAAGGGCATCGGCTGCGTAGGTCTCGGGCCGCATGGTATGAAAGAGGTAAGTCAGTCCCTCGGCCTCCACCTCTACCGCCATGCCTTCTTCCACGCTGACAGTTCTGCGCCGACAGTCGGCAGCCGGAACGAACCACAGGTTCAGAGCCAGCTTAACGCCAGGGTGAAGGGGTGGCTGCTCCACATAGCTGCAAGCGCCCGAGTTGGTGAGCAGTCTCCCCAAGGGGTGCATCTCCAACAGACTGCGCTGATTGGCCACATCCGAGAAATAGCAACGTGCCATGAGTAGCTGTGACAGCCCGAGGCCGTTGTCTTCGCAGAGATGGAAGAGCTGTTCGTGCAGGTCGTTGCACTGTTCTTCGAAAGAGTTGCCCGTCTTGGGCAGAAGGACATGAAACTGGTGGAGCATGGTGTGAAGAAATTGCTATCAGTATAGAGGGAGGTAGGGGGAAGGGCTTTGCAAGGCCACTATCTATCCGGTCAAGGCTATCAACCGGCTTCAGCTGAAGGACACGCCTACACCTTATATATATAAGGAGTGTCAGGCACCTGCCGGCCGGCCTTCTAAGAGTCGGCATATTCTGCCAACCACCACATCGGGTTTGACGCCCCATGAAGGAGCAATCAGCTGGTCCGCCGGGGCCTGGGCCACTAAGCGCTCTACGGCCATTTGGGGCGGCAGGTTTCTCAGAAATTGGGCCACGCCTTCCACATAGTCGTCAAGGGTAAGCAACCTATAATGCGAAGGGTCAGCGAGGTAGTCTTCAGCCATGCGTGAGCCTTTAAGTATCTGTAAGTGATGCAGTTTCACCACCTCAACAGGCAGCTGACTAATGGCCTCAGCCGTATCGGCAAAAACGGTAGGCCGTTCATGGGGAAGGCCGAAGATGAGATGCAGCCCTACGTGGATGTGGTGTGCATGCAACAGATGGACAGCACGTTGAGTGCACTCGAAGTCGTGTCCGCGGCCCACCTGCGCCAGCACATTGTCATCAATGGACTCTGCGCCGAGTTCCACGAGTACGAACGTCTTTTCCGCCAGTGCCTGCAAGGCTTCTGCCCACTCCTCTGTGAGGCAATCGGGTCGTGTGGCTATGACCAGCCCACAGACCTCGGCATCTCTAAGGGCCTCTTCATAGTATGGAAGCAGGTCATCCACAGGGCCATACGTATTGCAACCATTCTGAAAATAAGCCAGATAACGAACCTCCGGCTCGGTGCAATGACGGCGACGGAAGAAGGCTTTCCCTTCCGCCAGCTGCCGGCTCACAGTATGCGAGGGCGAAGCGCAAGCCGGCACGAAGCTGCTACGGTTGCAGTAGGCACAACCACCCCACCCTATCTTCCCATCTCTCACCGGGCACGTAGCCCCGAGATCAAGGGGCAACTTTTGTACTGGGAAGGGGAAGAACTTGGCCAGGAACCGGCGATATGTGGTGTAGCAGGGCAAGAGGCTTGTGTTAAAACGTGGTGCAAATGTAATAAAGATTTTTAGAATGACGCCCGACCGGCTTCATAAGAAAGCCCTACACCTCCGGTGCCGGCCAAACGCTTCAATATTTTCATAATAAGCCATATACAACAAGCGCATGCGGGTGAAGATCACCTTTATGGGGGCATTGAAAGGCGAAAAGGCAAGGAGATTTTTAGCAAAATGAATGGCGCTTCTCTAAAAAAAGCACTATTTTTGCAGCGGACATAGTGGCCCTCGCCCCCCGATGCCATACCCGTTTGCCAGTCACCCTTCGACGTCGGCGCGGCCTATATCCTCCCCATATTTACTCACCACAAACGTTTCAGCCTATCGATTGACATTACTCCTCACCTACTAATTATCTGAGTAATGGATACTTTGAAAATGCGTTCCGACAATGAGCTGGTCGCAGCCTTCATTGCAGGAAACAACGAGGCGTTTGACACCCTCCTGTCGCGCTATCAAGATAGGCTATACTCCTACATTCAATATTATATCCACAACCGCGACCTGGCGGACGACCTTTTCCAAGAGACGTTCGTCAAGGCCATCGTGTGCTTGCGCCAAGGCGGTTATCAAGAGAGTGGTTATTTCTACGCCTGGCTTACCCGTATTGCCCACAACCTACTGATTGACCATCTGCGGGCCGAGCGCCACGATGAAGTGCAGTATGCCGACGATGGGGCCACGCTATGGAACGACAACCCTCAACTGTTAGACAGCAGCCGCGAAAGTGAGTTGATTACTGAGCAGGTATTGGAGGATGTGAAGCGCCTGGTGGAGCATCTGCCCGAAGAGCAGCGCGAGATGGTGCAACTACGATACTATCAAGGACTTAGCTTCAAGGAGATTGCCGCCCTTACCGGGGTCAGCATCAACACGGCCTTAGGACGCATGCGCTACGCCATCTTGAACATGCGCCGCTTGGCCAAGTCTCACCACATCTCTTTAGAGACTCTCTGACGCATGGAGGCGGCATAAAAATATTGCGGCCGGGAAATACTAAGCGGGCAAGTTGCACGTTATATAGGTGTAACAAACCTCAAACGCCTATGCCGCATTCTACCCCTCGTTCCAGCAGTCCCTCAGACGATTGCATTCGTTTCATCCGCACCTTTGCCCGCCTCTACCAGCCGGGCTTCACGTCCGAGTTAGCGGCACGAAGTCTCGCCAAGCTCTATGCCGAGCACCAGCTTACCAAGTGCTGAGCCTGCCGGGCAAGACACTAATCTTTCAACTATCCGCCCATCCATCCCCGAGGGAGACGCTCTTTGCGAGTATCTCCCTCGGGGTCTTTTATGGCTTCCCCGGGAAGGAAAGGTGGTGCGTGGAGAGAAGGAATGCGGGATAGTTAACCATTTGAAGCAAGACAGATTACCCGGGAAGCAGGACAGATTACAGGGGAAGCAGGACAGATGACCAGGGTTGCAGGACTATTAACCGAGGGAAGTGGGGCGCATATCCAAAATGTAGGCGGCTCATTCACAGACATACCCCGGAAAAACGCTAAATTTGTGGCGCGTAACGCGAAAGCGGCTCACGCTCAGCCACAACCTTCCAACTCCTATCTATATGAAGAAGATATTGCTTCTCGGCTCAGGCGAATTGGGCAAAGAGTTCACCATCGCAGCTCAGCGCTTAGGCCAGCACGTCATTGCCTGCGACAGCTATGCACAGGCACCCGCCATGCAGGTGGCAGACGAGTGCGAAATTTTTTCTATGCTCGACGGCGAGGCGCTTGACCGCGCTGTGCAAAAGCACCACCCCGACATCATCGTCCCTGAGATAGAGGCCATTCGCACGGAGCGCCTCTACGACTATGAGGCAAGCGGCATACAGGTGACGCCCTCGGCCCGCGCCGTCAACTTCACCATGAACCGCAAGGCTATCAGGGACTTAGCAGCAAAAGAACTGGGTCTGAAAACCGCGAAATACTATTACGCCACGAGCTTTGAGGAGCTACAGAGCCATGCCGCCGAGATTGGTTTTCCCTGCGTGGTGAAACCGCTCATGTCGTCGTCGGGCAAGGGGCAGAGCCTTGTACGCACGGCCGACGAGCTGGCACAAGCCTGGAAGTACGCCATGGAAGGTAGCCGTGGCGATATTGCAGAGGTCATCATCGAAGAGTTTATCCATTTTGATAGTGAGATTACGCTGCTCACGGTCACTCAGAAGGACGGCCCCACCCTATTCTGCCCGCCCATCGGCCATGTACAGAAGGGCGGCGACTATCGCGAGAGCTTCCAGCCTGCAGCCATTTCGCCTGACCATCTAAAGGAGGCACAGCGCATGGCAGCAGCTGTGACTGAGGCCCTTACGGGAGCCGGCCTCTGGGGCGTGGAATTCTTCCTCAGCCACAAAGACGGGGTTTATTTCTCGGAGCTTTCGCCGCGCCCCCACGACACCGGCATGGTTACGCTGGCCGGCACGCAAAACTTCAACGAGTTTGAGCTTCACCTCCGCGCTGCGCTGGGCCTCCCCATCCCTTGCATCAAAGAGCTGCGCATCGGGGCCAGTGCCGTCATACTCTCCCCCATCGCCAAAGACAGCGCCCCGTGTTACACCGGCATTGAGAAGACATGCGAGGAGGATGCCGACATCCGCATCTTCGGCAAACCTACCACTCGCGTCAATCGCCGCATGGGCGTCGTCGTATGCAACGGCCCTTTGGAGGGTGACCTCGACGCCCTCCGAGATAAGGCCAAACGCTTAGCAGGCTACGTCACGGTGTCATGACGCACCAGCCGGAAAGACGGCCGCCGAAAACAATTTCGGCGGCCGTCTTTGTTATTTGACGAAACGGTGTAGTCAATATATTTAACCTCCCAAACGAACTGACAACCTTATTTATAAGGTCTTAAATCTTCTCGACAGACATTGAGAGGCTTCGACAGGGACGGCAGAATATTTCTCCTGACTGTCGGGCAGCTGTGAGCCACGCACAGCGGGGTAAAGGGAGGCTGGTAAAGGCTGTGGTCGACAGCGCATGCTTCGGTGGCATGACTGAGAGGCTTTTGCCGGCAGAAGCGAGCGTAGCGAAAGAAGCGACCACGCTGTTCACGCCGTCAGACATGTGCCGCGAGGAAGGCTTCCATGGCCCGGTAAAAATCGTAGCGGTTTTCCTGATTGGCAAAGCCGTGTCCCTCGTTATCCTTCACCATATACTCCACCTCCACGCCGCGTTGGCGCAGCGCCTCGACCATCTGGTCGCTCTCAGCCTTGTTGACCCGCGGGTCATTGGTGCCCTGCGCAATGAAGAGGGGCGCTTTGATGGCATCGGCATGGAGGGCAGGCGAAGTGGCCTCGAGTTGAGCCTTGTCGCGCTCGGGGTGCCCCACCTGCTCGTACATCATCTCCAAGAGCGGACGCCAATAAGGCGGGATGGTCTGCAAGAATGTAAAGAGGTTAGACACTCCCACATAGTCTACGCCGCAGCAGTAGAGGTCAGGCGTCAGGGTCAGCCCGGCGAGGGTGGCATAACCGCCGTAGCTGCCGCCGTAGATAGCCACGCGGGCAGGGTCGGCAATGCCGCGGTCTATGAGAAAGCGCACCCCGTCGGTGATGTCGTCCTGCATGGCCAGTCCCCATTGCTTGTAGCCGGCTTCCAGGAACTTGCGGCCATAACCCGTGGAACTGCGGAAGTTCATCTGGAAGACGGCATACCCTCTGTTGGCCAAGAACTGCACTTCCGACGAGTAGCCCCAGCAGTCGCGTGCCCATGGTCCGCCGTGGGGATTGACCACCACCGGCAGATGGCGGGCCGTATCCGGCGTAAGACCGTCAGGCAGAGTGAGATAAGCTTCGATGGTGAGGCCGTCGCGGGTGGTGTAGGTAACGGGGTGCATCGTCTGGAGTGCTTCGCTGCGCAGCCATGGGGCGAGGTCGGCAATGAAGGTCATGGAGTCGGTGGCCGGCAGGTAGTAGTAATAGCTGCCGCGTGTGCGGTCGCCGCCCACATAGATGAGGTAAGCCTGTTCCTCCTTGTCGGTGTCGGCAATGCCGAAGCGGCGTCCCGGGAAATGCTGTTGCAGGCGCTCGCGCAGCTGTCTCTCTTCTTCGTCGAAGTAGTGGCGCACGGGTTCCTTATGGCCTGTGCAATAGGCCATAAGCAACTTCTTGCGCTTGCGCGAGTAAGAGATGCTGCCCAAGTCGTAGCGCGGATGCTCGAAGAGGAGTTCCAGTTCCTCGCAGGTTGCGGGGTTCATGCGCACCAAGACCGACTTGTCACGGCCCAGGTTAGTGGCAGCATAGACTTCCTTGTCGTCGGGCGTAAACTCCATGAAGCTGACACTCTCACGGAAGTTGGTGGTGAGCACCGGCCGGAAGTCCTCATCCTCCGTGTCGCGATAGAGTATCTGTGTATTGACGCCGTCGACCACGGCAGTGGCCACGCGGAGGCGTCCTTGGTGGTCGCACATCCATCCCTGAATGTTGCCCGGGTTCTCGGCCAAGAGTTGCAGTTCCCCTGTGGCCAGGTTGAGGCGATAGGGGTCGAACACCTCGGGATTGCGGCGGTTCAACCCGATGAGCACATAGCCCGGCTGTTCCTCAAGGTCGTCGATGAGCGACGTACGCACGCCCTCGAAGGCCGTGTAGGCACGCAGGTCGGAGCCGTCGGGCCGCACTCCGAAGAGCTGATAATTCTCGTCGCCGCCGGTGTCCTTGATGAAGAGGAGGCGGTCGTCGTCGGCCCACATATAGCCGGCCACACTTCGGAGGGTCTCAAAGGTGAGCTGCACGGCGTCGGAGTCGGCGGCATGGACAGGACGCACGAAGACATTAAGGCGGTCGCGGTAGGGAGCCATGTAAGAGATGAGACGGCCGTTGGGCGAGAGCTGATAGGCCGTGCGGGTGGGCAGACGGAAGAAGTCTTCCAAGGGGAGGATAGGCATGACTGAGAAGGGAGGATAAGAGTCAGTGAAAAGAAGAGGGTGAAAGATTGCCATACGAGGCTATCTCACTGAGAGCCAGTGCTTGCGTTCCGAGGGAGCTAAGCGTTCGATGGCGTAGCGCAAGGCTGTGCGAGGCATCTGCGTGGCGTGGTCGTGGAGGAAGGAGCGGAGCACCGCGGCATCGCGCTTGCCCACTTCGCGGAGCATCCACCCCACGGCCTTGTGCATGAGGTCGTGACGATGAGTGAGCAGACGGGCGGCCAAGCGCAAAGTGGGGGCATAGTCGTCGGCACGTATGAGCGTCCACGTAGAGACGATGGCAATGCGCTGCTGCCAGAGCACGTCGCTCCGGGACAGGCTGTCGAGTATCTCGCAGTGGGGATAGCGGCTGCGACCGGCCGGCGAGAGCAGGTAGCGGCCCAGCACCTTAGGAGCAGAGAGGTCGACGAGGTCCCAATTATTAGCTAAGTGGCTGTGGGTCAGGTAGCAGTCGACCACGGCATCGGCCTCGACGCAGGAAGCCTGCCGGGCACTTCGCAGGGCGAGCTTCATGGCGTCGACCAGCAGGAGGAAGCCCGCGAGGCGCACCTCGTGGTAAGGCGAGTGGAGCAGGACGGGTATATGGTCCAAGCCTATCTGTCCGCTTACCAGCTTGACAACGGCCCGCACCTGCGGCACACGCACGCCGAGAAAGACGTCGCCCTCGCCATACTGGCCCGGGCCGGTCTTGAAGAAACGTTGAAGGACGGAGCGCTGACGGTCGTCGGCCAAAGCCATCAGGGCCTGCTCGACAGCAGCGGGTGAGGGAGAAAGGGAGGACATGGCTCAAGCGTATTCAGCACGCGAATGTACATCTTTCTGCGCCATCAGGCCGTACCTGCGGGGCATAAAATCACTTTTCCGATCCATCGTAGCGAAAGGGCAAGGCAGTCAGCCAACGCGCCGAGGCATCGTGTCAAGTGGTTTCGGCCGACGCCACATCTGTTTCCGGCCGACGCCACATCTGTTTCCGACCGGAACCACATCTGTTTTCGACCGAAAACCACTGACACGAATGCTTCAAGCAACGGCTGTAAGGCACGGAGAAACGGCAGGAAGTCCCACAGACACAGCCGCAGACGACGGCTCCACGCCCACAAACCGGGACGACGACACGGAAACGAGGACAGCGAAACGGGCAAAGCAAGTCGCAAAAACGGGAAAACAGGACAAGATGAAGGTAGAAGGAGCAGAAATATTGGCACACGCCTGATATACATAAAAAAGGAATAGTTAACTTTGCGGCAAGCGTAGGGACCGGAGCGCCGACCCGGCGAAAGCCGACCGAAGCCACACCCGCGCCCCAGAGCAAACCCTCTACACCCGACCACCATGATTAACGAGAACGACAAAGCGCTGCTCCGCCGGAAAGGCATCAGCGAAGAGAAGCTGCAACAGCAGTTAGAATGCTTCAAAAAGGGGTTCCCCTACCTCAAGCTCCACGCCGCCGCCTCCATCGACAACGGCATACTCCGGCCCACGCCCGAAGAAGAGGCAGCCTGCCTCAAGGCATGGCAGGAGTATACGGCCGACGCTGCCCACCGCGTGGTGAAGTTCGTGCCCGCCTCAGGCGCTGCGAGCCGCATGTTCAAAGACATGTTCGCCTTTGCCGACGCCGACTACGACACGCCGCAGACCGACTTCGAGAAGCACTTCTTCGACCATCTGCATGAGGCCGCCTTCTTCGAAGCTCTCGACAAGGCCTGCCTCCACCTCTACGGAAAGAACATCGACAGCCTGCTGGCCGAAGGCGCATACAAGCCCATCGTACAGGCCATGCTCAAACCCGAAGGTCTCAACTATGGCGCCCTGCCCAAGGGCCTCCTGCTCTTCCACAAATACGACGCCGGGGCTCGTACTCCCATGGAAGAACATCTCGTGGAGGGTGCGCTCTACGCCCGCCAGCAGAACGGCGACGTGCACATACACTTCACCGTGTCGCCGGAGCACCGCCCCCTCTTCTCCGCCCTCATCGACGAGAAGAAGGCCGCCTACGAGAAAGCCTTCGACGCCCACTACCACGTGGACCTCTCTGAGCAAAAAGCCTCGACCGACACCGTGGCAGCCAACGCCGACAACACGCCCTTCCGCAACGCCGACGGGAGCCTGCTCTTCCGCCCGGGAGGCCACGGCGCACTGATCGAAAACCTCAACGACATAGACGCCGACGTCATCTTCGTGAAGAACATAGACAACGTGGTGCCCGACCGTCTGAAGGACGACACCGTGCGCTACAAGCAACTCATTGCCGGTGTGCTCGTACAGCTTCAGGCGCAAGTGTTTGCCTATCTGAAGAAGTTGGAGAGCGGCAAGTACACCATGGAGGACCTACGCGAGATGCTCCAGTTCGTACAGAAGAAACTCTTCACGAAGAACCCAGAGACGAAGCTGCTCGAGGACACCGAGCTGGCCATCTACCTGGAAAAGAAGCTTAACCGCCCCATCCGCGTGTGCGGCATGGTGCGCAACGTGGGAGAGCCCGGCGGCGGCCCGTTCTTGGCCTACAACGCCGACGGCACCTTCTCGCTCCAAATACTCGAGAGCTCACAGATTGACATGAGCGACCCGGAGAAGAAGGCCATGTTTGAACAAGGCACCCACTTCAACCCCGTAGACCTGGTATGCGCCGTCAAAGACTTCAAGGGCCGTCCCTTCGACCTGCCCAAGTATGTAGACCCGCAGACCGGCTTCATCTCACACAAGAGCAAGGACGGCAAAGAACTGAAGGCCCTCGAGCTGCCGGGCCTGTGGAACGGCGCCATGAGCAACTGGAACACCGTGTTCGTGGAAGTGCCCCTCAGCACCTTCAACCCCGTGAAGACCGTCAACGACCTCTATCGCCCTCAACATCAGTAACCAAGCACGGCTTGCCGGAGGACCATCAACCCACCGGCAAGCCGTTGGCCCACAAAGCCTTCCCCATCTAACGAGAGAACCCAACACCCCCGACCCATCCTGCCCACCATGCCCCTGAACCTCTTCTCGCTCTTCATGACCTTTCTGAAAGCCGGCGGTCTGACCATCGGCGACGGCTACGCCACAGTGACACCCCTGCGCCAGGCCCTCGTCACCCAAAACCACTGGCTGAGCGAAGAAGCATTTGAGGAACAGCTCTCCGTGGTGCAGGCCATGCCGGGCTTCTTTGCCATCAACCTGCCCGTCTACATGGGCCACCACCTCATGGGCTGGCGAGGCACGCTGGGAGCCGCGGCAGGCATGCTGACGCCACCGCTGATCATCTTCATCGTGCTGGCCAGCTGCTTCAACACCCTGCGCGAACAGTTTATGATAGACTCCTTCCTACGCGGAGCGCGCCCCGCAGTGGTGGGGCTCATAGTCTGTGCCTGCCTGAAGAGCTGGCGGCGGTCCGGTATAGTGCTGAGCACGGTATGGATCCCCGTAGGCGCCGCCTTGACCATCGGCCTGTTAGGCGTGTCGCCCACGCTGATAGTGCTGGGGCTCACGGTGGCCGGCCTGCTGTACGGCATTCTCGTACTCAACGACAAATAACCCCTCTCCCACCCTCATGCTGCTCTTTCTACTCATCTTTCTGAGCTTCGCCCAAGTGGGCATCTTCGGCCTCGGCGGCGACGTGAGCGCCCAAGCCTTTTTAGAACACGAGGTAGTGACCCTCCACCACTGGCTGACGCCCCAGCAGTTCGCCGACGTGATGGCCTTCAGCCGCGCCCTGCCCGGCGGCACCGGGCTGAACGCCTCGACCCTCAGCGCCTACACGGCAGCCCACGCTGCATGGGGCCTGCAGGGAGCAGTGTGCGCGACCCTCGTAGGCACGGCAGGCTTGGTGATGCCCTCCATGGCCTGGACGGCAGCCCTACGCAAGATACAGCTCACGGAGAGCACACGAAGCCTCTACAACTGCGTGATGGTGCTGCTGCGCCCCCTGACGCCCGGCCTCATGGCAGCCGCCGCCATCCTGCTCATGAAAGCTGACAACTTCAGCTCGTGGGAGACGTCGCCCTGGCAGTTCGGCGTCAGCATCTTCCTCTTCGTAGCTACCGTGGTGGGAGTGAGCTTCTACCGCATCAACGCCGTGTTCATGGTCTTCCTCTGCGGCATCGCAGGCTGGTTGCTGCTCTGAGGCCGCAGACAAGGCCATACCACCAGCGCCCGGGCTACACGCCGACACCGGCACAAGACCACCATTCACTAACTTCAGACAACATAAACGCACTGCACCATGAGTTTCAACATACCTACAAGCAACCGCAAACGAGTGGTCATAGTAGGCGGCGGCTTCGGCGGCCTCCAACTTGCCAACAAGCTCCGCAAAAGCGACTTTCAGGTGGTACTGATAGACCGCAACAACTACCACCAATTCCCCCCGCTGATTTATCAGATAGCCTCAGCCGGCATCGAGCCCAGCTCTATCTCGTTTCCGTTCCGCAAGATATTCCAGCGACGCAAGAACTTCTTCTACCGCATGGCTGAAGTGAGGTCTATCTTCCCCGAACACAAGATTATACAGACCTCCATCGGCAAGGTGAGCTATGACTACTTGGTGCTGGCGGCCGGCGCCACGACCAACTTCTTCGGCAATAAGAATGTGGCCGAGGAAGCCATGCCCATGAAGAATGTGAGCGAAGCCATGGGCCTGCGCAACGCCCTGCTCGACAACTTCGAACGCGCCCTGACCTGTGCCACCGACACCGAACGGCAAGAACTGCTTAACGTGGTCATTGTGGGTGGCGGCGCCACCGGTGTGGAGATAGCCGGCGCCCTGTCGGAGATGAAGAACTTCGTACTGCCAAAAGACTATCCCGACCTACCCAACTCGCTGATGCACATCTACTTGATAGAAGCCGGCCCGCGCCTGCTGGCAGCCATGAGCGAAGAGTCGTCGCAGAAGGTGGAGCAATACCTGCGCTCCATGGGTGTCAACGTGCTGCTCAACAAGATGGTCACTGACTACAAGCACCACAGCGTCTTCCTCAAAGACGGCAGCTCGATAGCTACCCGGACCTTTATCTGGGTGAGCGGTGTGGCAGCCCAACCCATCGGCAACCTCGACCCAAGCCACTTAGGACGCGGGGCACGCATCATCGTGGACGAGTTTAACCGGGTGAAGGGTCTCGACGGAGTATACAGCATCGGCGACCAGTGCATCATGCCCGAAGGAGACAGCAAATGGCCCGGCGGACACCCACAGCTGGCACAGGTGGCCATACAGCAAGGCAACCTGCTGGCCAAGAACCTCATGCGCCTCGAGCAAGGAAAGGAAATGAAACCCTTCCGCTACAAAAACCTCGGCACAATGGCCACCGTGGGACGCAACCGCGCAGTGGCCGAGTTCAGCAAGATGAAATTCGGAGGCTTCTTCGCCTGGCTACTATGGCTGGTGGTGCACCTGCGCTCCATCCTCGGCGTGCGCAACAAGATGATTGTGCTCTTCAACTGGCTCTGGAACTACATCTCGTACGCCCAGTCGCTGCGCATGATTATCTACGCCAAGAAGGCAAAGGAAGTCATAGAACGCGAACACCGCCTGGCCTCCACCCACTGGGGCACAGACCTGCTCAGCGAGGGCTCGGAAGACCCACACTGCACCGACGAGAGCGCCGAGTAGGGAGACGACACCCCACCGCCTACCCCACACATGACGCAGAGCCGTGGCCGGAAACGCCCACGGCTCTGTGCAAAATCGCAAGGCGGAGCAGAGAATTTGAGAAGGGGCATTGGGGCATTGGTAGAGAATGTGTATTTTTGCAAAAATATTGTGGAAAAGCCCTTAGCGATGACAGACAAGAAGGTCTTCAAGATAGACATCGACGCGATACTGGACGCCAAAGCAGGCAGCAAGGCCCGCTTTGTGCCAGGCTTCGTGCGCTCTTGGCTGAAGCGCATAGTCCATCAGGACGAGATTAACGAGTACATGACCGAGGTGGGCGACCTGCAAGGAGTGCCCTGGCTCGATTCGACGGTGCGCTACCTGGACATGCAGTTAGACATACACGGCATGGAAAACCTGCCCGACGACTCCGACGGCCGTCGCTACACCTTCGTAAGCTGTCACCCCTTGGGCGGCGCCGACGGCATCGCCTTGGGCCACATCCTGGGCAACCACTACGACGGCCGCATACGTTATCTCGTCAACGACCTGCTGATGAACCTGCACGGCCTCGCCCCCCTCTGCGTGCCTATCAATAAGACCGGCAAGCAGAGCCGTGACCTGCCGCGCCTCATAGACGCCGCGTTCCAGAGCGCAAACCATGTAATCATGTTCCCCGCAGGGCTATGCTCGCGACGCCACAACGGAGTGGTGAGCGACCTGCCCTGGAACAAGACCTTCATACTCAAAAGCATAGAGACACATCGCGACGTCGTACCCATACACTTCAGCGGGCAGAACTCAGACCGCTTCTACCGCATCTGCAACTGGTGCAGCCGGTTGGGCATCAAATTCAACCTCGCCATGCTCTTCCTGGCCGACGAGATGTTCCTCAACCGACACAAGCAGTTCAGCGTGCACATAGGCAAGCCCATACCTTATACCACCTTCGACCACTCGCGACGCCCGGCAGAGTGGGCCGCCTGGGTGCGCGACTGCGTCTACGAGCTGCCCACACAACCTTAAACCACGCACACACCGGCACATACGCCACCACATCCACCTCACCGCATTCACGGACCTCTCCCCTCCAAACGATAGCCATTACATGACCCCCATCATTGCCCCCGTAGATAAGGAAAAACTCAAAGCCGAGTTGACGCCCGAACGACGCCTACGCGGCACCAACAAAGCAGGCAACGAAATCTACATCATCACCTACCAGCAAGCGCCCAACGTGATGAAAGAAATAGGACGACTGCGCGAGATAGCCTTCCGCGCCGCAGGAGGAGGAACCGGAATGGCATACGACTGGGACGAGTTTGACACCTGCGAGCACCCCTACTACCAGCTCATAGTCTGGGACCCCGAGGACGAAATGATACTCGGCGGCTACCGCTTCCTGCCAGGCAGCGAAATACGCCTCGACGAGAAGGGACAACCACGACTTGCCACCTCGCACATGTTTCACTTCAGCGAGGCTTTCATACAGAACTACCTACCCTGCACGGTGGAGCTGGGCCGCTCCTTCGTAACCCTCGAATATCAAAGCACACGCGCCATGAGCAAGGGGCTCTTCGCCCTCGACAATCTCTGGGACGGCCTCGGTGCCCTCACCGTAGTGATACCGGAGTTGAAATTCTTCTTCGGGAAGATGACCATGTACCCCTCGTTCAACCCCAAGGCCCGCGACATGATACTCTACTTCCTCAAGAAGCACTTCCCCGACCCCGAAAAACTCGTCACCCCCCTCACACCGCTACAGACCGGGACACCCGAGGAGGAGATGGCCCGCATCTTCATAGAAAACGACTTCAAGGCCGACTACCGCATTCTGAACACCGAGGTGCGCCACCGCGGGTTCAACATCCCGCCCTTGGTGAACGCTTATATGAGCCTCAGTCCCACCATGCGCGTGTTTGGCACCGCCATCAACCATGAATTTGGCAACGTGGAAGAGACCGGCATCCTCATAGCCGTAGACGAAATACTGGAGGAGAAGCGTATGCGCCACATCGACACCTTTGCCGAAGCACATCCGGAGAGCACCAACCTCTTTCAAGAGCTCTTCCAGAAGAAGTAGTTAAAGATTGAAAAGTTAGGGCCTTAACCCATAAAAAAGCGCTATATTTGCGGTCCTCTTATCGCGATTATGAGACAACTAAAAATAAACAAGAGCATCACGAACCGCTCGAGCGCGGCGTTGGACAAGTATCTGGTCGAAATTGGTAGAGAAGAACTCATCTCCACCGACGAGGAAGTGGAGCTGGCACAGCGCATCCACAAAGGCGACCAGGAAGCCCTTGACCGCCTGACGCGCGCCAACCTGCGCTTCGTGGTCAGTGTAGCCAAACAGTATCAGAACCAAGGACTTGCACTCAATGACCTCATAGACGAAGGCAACCTTGGCCTCATCAAGGCCGCTCAGAAGTTTGACGAGACGCGAGGTTTCAAGTTCATCTCGTACGCCGTGTGGTGGATCAGACAGAGCATCCTTCAGGCTATCTCCGAGCAAAGCCGCATTGTCAGGATGCCCCTTAACCAGGTGGGCTTTCAGAGCAAACTGACCAAGGCCATCGTCAACTTCGAACAGGAGTATGAACGCCGCCCCTCCGTGGGAGAACTGGCCGAGATACTTGACACCGACGTGACCAAGGTGCAAGAAGCCCTTGGCACCAACGGCAAGAAAGTCAGCGTAGATGCCCCCTTCCAGGACGACGACTCCAACTGCCTCATTGACATTATGACAGACGACTCCGCCCCGGGCACTGACAACCAGATGGAGAAGGAGTCGCTCTCATCAGACCTCGAGGCAGCCCTCGCTACCCTCTCGGAACGCGAACGCCAGGTGCTCAAAATGCTCTTCGGCATAGGCCGCAACGAAATGACGGCCGAAGAAGTGGCCAGCTCACTCAGCCTCACACGAGAACGTGTGCGCCAAATCAAGGAACGCGCCCTGAGACGACTCCGCGAGGCCGACAACATCAACATTCTCATGAAGTATCTGGGATAAGTAGCCCGACACCTCGACGCTACACCCCACACCGCAGCAAACGCAGCGGCCGCCCTCCTGCCATAATGACAAGAGGGCGGCCGCTTCTATATAATAAAAGGAGGAAGCACCAGAAGCTACGGACACGGCACACAGACCGGCCAGCGAGCGGGGAACAGCCTCATCTACAGCAACGCAGGGAGCTGAAAAAGCTTCGTGCCATTAGAGCCCTTAATGAGAACAAGGCTATCGGTAGGCCCTTCGCCCGCCTGAATAGCCGCCTTCACTGCCTCCACGTCGGGGAACCAACGGGCACCGCCAGCAAAGGGACGAAACTCCCGGCCCACGAGCCATATCCGCTCACAGCCCGTGGTCTGCGCCATGGCAGCCACCTTGCCATGCTCCTCAGCCGACACTGTGCCCAGCTCACGCATCTCGCCAAGTATGGCCATCTTGTGGGGCGCCTGCATGAGGCGGAAATTATCAAGGGCAGCCTGCATGCTGGTAGGGTTAGCGTTGTAGGCATCTACCACGAGACGGTTCTTCTCCGTCACCATGAGCTCGCTGCGATTATTCCCGGGCACATAGGAAGCAATGGCCTGCGACGCCTCCACGGGCGACACTCCGAAATGACTACCCACAGCAATAGCAGCAAGGGCATTGGTCAGATTATAAGCACCTACAATATGCGTCTCCACCTCGTGCCACTGACCGCCGGCAAGACGGAAGCGAAAGTGAAGGAAGGGCGTGCAGTCTAACAGTTCGCCCTCGACATCGCACCCCTTTCCGGCCACACCATAGGTGATGGTCTTCAGTCCTTGAACAAGGGGAGTGAGATGCGGGTTGTCTGCGTCTAAAAAGACGAAAGCTCCAGGCTTTTGGCGCAGGTAGTCGTAGAGCTCTCCCTTCGTACGCACCACTCCCTCGAACGAGCCGAAGCCCTCGAGATGGGCACGCCCCACATTGGTGATGAGGCCACAGTCGGCATCGACTATACGTGAGAGCATGGCTATCTCGCCAGGATGATTGGCACCGGTCTCCACGACAGCCACTTGATGGCTTGGAGTGAGACGGAGCAAGGTCTTGGGCACACCGATGTGGTTGTTGAAATTGCCTTGGGTAAACAGCACATGGAGGCGGCTCTGCAACACGGCGGCTGTCAGTTCCTTCGTGGTAGTCTTGCCGTTGGTACCGGTAATCTGGACGATAGGCGTCTTCAGCCGACTGCGGTGATAGTGAGCAAGCTCCTGGAGGGTCTGCAGCACATCGTTCACATGAATAAGGCGGTCGCTGCCCGTGACGGCCGGGTCGTCGACCACAGCATACGCACAGCCCGACTCCAGAGCCTGAAGGGCGAAACGGTTGCCGTCGAACGACGCGCCTCGCAAGGCAAAGAACAGCGACGAGGGCGGGCAGTCACGAGTGTCTGTGGTAATGGTAGGGTGGCTAAGAAAGAGCTGATAAAGTTCGGAGATAGACATAGCGAGGAGGTCGAGAATGGTACTTCAGGCGGTCACGGAGGCGGCGAGTGCTGCCGGCACACTGCCTTACAGCTGCAAAAATACACTATGATTTTTGGAAGAATACGACACGCGGCAAGAAAGTTTGGCTACATTTGCACAGACTACGTACCATAAGCTGCCAGTTCCGGCGCCCTGTCTACCACGTACCATCCGGGTGTCACGCCTCGCAGTTGCCATTTCAGCGCTCTATCTATGACCTTCTCTCTGAATATCCGAGGCCGCCTGCTCTCCTTGACCGAGCCCCGCATCATGGGCATTCTGAACATCACCCCCGACTCCTTTTATGCCGAGAGCCGCACCGAGCACGAGGAGAGCATTGTGAACCGTCTTCACCAGCTGATGGACGAAGGGGCCGACATGATAGACATAGGGGCATACTCATCACGTCCCGGGGCCGCCGTAGTGAGCGAAGAGGAAGAGACTGACCGTCTGCTTCGCGGGCTGCGCCTCGTTCGCCGCGACTATCCCGATGTGCCTGTCTCGGTAGACACCTTCCGCTCCCATGTGGCCCGTGTGGCCGTCGAAGAAGGGGCTGACATCGTCAACGACATCTCGGGTGGTGAGATGGACCGCAACATGTTTCACACCGTAGCCCGGTTAGGCTGTCCCTATATATTGATGCACATGCAAGGGCAGCCCGAAAACATGCAAGACGCCCCACACTACGACGATGTACGTCGTGAAGTCATGCTCTACTTGGCCGAACGCATCGACCGCCTTCGCCAGATGGGGGGCAAGGACATCATCGCCGATCCGGGCTTTGGATTTGGCAAGAGCCTGGAGCACAACTACACCTTGCTGCATCACCTGGAAGACTTCGCCGAATTGGACGTTCCCCTGCTGGTAGGCGTAAGCCGCAAGTCCATGGTCTACAAACTCGTGGGAGGCACCCCACAGACCTCCCTCAACGGCACGACGGCACTCCATACCATCGCCCTGATGAAGGGTGCACACATACTGAGGGTGCACGACGTGAAGGCCGCGGTCGAAGCCAAGCAGATTTATCTTCAGATGATCCACCACCCGGCATAAGCGTCAGGCCGCCACCACGGCCCATGCCATGACGCAGGCCACCCATCGCACAAACCCTCTCCCCCTCACCACTTCATACTCTACTGCTGTGATAGCTTTTGGCATTAAAGACATCATTGACATCCTATCTGTCGCGCTGCTCCTGTTCTATCTTTATAAACTCATGAAGGAGTCCAGCTCGGCCAACATCTTCGGCGGCATCATCGTCTTTGTAGTGGTCTGGATCTTTGTCTCCCAGATATTTGAGATGCGGCTGCTCGGAGGCATTCTCGACAAGCTTGTCAATGTAGGTTCGTTGGCCCTCATCATACTCTTCCAGGAAGAAATTCGTCAGTTCTTCTCTACGATAGGCTCCCGGCGCAGCTCCCGTTTCCTGATGCGCCTATTCCGCCGCACCGAAGAGGCTGCCCAGCCGCACCGCGAAGAGATTATGCCCATCGTCATGGCGTGCATCAGCATGGGCAAGCAGAAAGTGGGAGCCCTCATCGTCATAGAGCAACAGGTGGGCCTCAGCGAGTACATCCGCTCCGGCGACATCATCGACGCCCATATCACCCAGCGCCTCATCGAGAACATCTTCTTCAAAAACAGCCCCTTGCACGATGGCGGCATGATTATTTCACACAACCATATCAGCGCTGCCGGCTGCATCTTGCCTATTTCCCACGACACTGACATCCCCAAGTCGTTAGGGCTTCGCCATCGTGCTGCCTTAGGCATCTCTCAGAAGACCGACTGCATTGCCATTATTGTGAGCGAGGAGACAGGCAACATTTCCATTGCCGAGAACGGGCAGTTCCGGCTACGTCTTACGGGCGAGGAGTTAGAGAGCATTTTGACCAAGAAGTGGGTATAGTATCAGGCAGATGCTATGCACATTGAGCAAAATGCCTTCAAGAGATACCCATATACCAAATAAAAGCACTATATTTGCCACCAAATATAGCGCGCGACCTTGGCAATGCCTTTCGTCAAGCATTTTCTCCCTTTCTCCAACCCATGACCGCCGGTTCTGACGGGACGGTCTCACCGCTTCATACTTCATGGCTAAACACAAACGCCTCAAGCAAATACGCCTACATAGTGAGGGCAACGACATCCTGCGCCACAGCTTCCTCCTGCTGGTTGTGGTGAATGCCATTGTCTATTTTCTTTGCCGTCACATAGCTCCGTGGCCCTTCTATGTCGTAGCTGCCATCAGCGTGGTGCTATACAGCATCATGGTAAACTTCTTCCGCTGCCCCCTTCGTCAGTTCCACGGTGAGACCGAACGCACCGTGGTGGCCGCTGCCGACGGAAAGATTGTTGTGATTGAGGAAGTCGAAGAAAATGAGTACTTTCACGATCGCCGTTTGATGATCAGCATCTTCATGTCCATCACCAACGTCCATGCCAATTGGTTCCCCGTCGAGGGCATCGTTAAGAAGGTTGTCCATCACAACGGCAACTTCCACAAGGCGTGGCTTCCCAAGGCCAGCACTGAGAACGAGCGTTCCACGGTGGTCATCGAAACGCCTGAGGGCATAGAGGTCCTCGTACGCCAGATAGCCGGAGCCGTGGCTCGCCGCATTGTGACCTACGCCCGCGAGGAGGAAGACTGCTACATCGACGAACACATGGGCTTCATCAAGTTTGGTTCGCGCGTCGACGTCTATCTGCCTTTAGACTCAGAGGTGAAGGTCAAAATGGGCCAAGCCACTGTGGGCAATCAGACCGTCATCGCCAAACTGCCACCGGCAGACCGATAGTCATGAGCTGCCGCCGAGCAGCCACTCATAGGGGTACAACTTGGCACACATGCCTTTGACTAACCCACATAAGCCCTTCGCCCTCTACGCCAAAAGGTTATAAAGCCACTCCCCCGCCCCCGCCACTTCGGAGTTGCCTTATAACCTTTTCTGCTACTACTCCAACCGGGATTTCCCGGGCTGCCGCCGGATAACAGCCCCTTTCCGCATTGGCCGGGCCGGCCGCCACACTTCTCATCCACCTCTTCACCACTTCTCCCACCTTGCTGCATCCCATCATGAAACATCTACCCAATACCATCACCCTCTGCAACCTCGTTTCCGGCTGTGTGGCCACCTACTTCGCCCTTCAGGCCAACTACCAGATGGCGCTGGCCTTCATCGTCATAGGTGCAGCGTTCGACTTCCTTGATGGCTTTGTTGCCCGCCTGCTGGGCGTATCGTCCGTCATAGGCAAGGAGCTGGACTCGCTGGCCGACGACATCACCTTTGGCCTTGCCCCGGCCTCCATCGTGTTCTCCATGCTTCAGTCCACGGTGCACCTCACAGCCATGCACTGCGGCTTCGGCCCCTTGCTCACCGACCTCCTGCCCTTTACAGCCTTCCTCATAGCCGCTTTCTCGGGTCTTCGCTTGGCTAAGTTCAATGTCGACGAACGTCAGACCACTTCCTTCATCGGCCTGCCCACCCCGGCCAATGCCCTCTTCTGGGGAGCGCTTGCCTTGGGGCTCTGCGAGAGCGGCCGGCTCAGTCAGACCGACGCAGCCCCCTACCTCACAGCCGCCCTGCTCTTAGGCGTGGTCCTCTCGTCGTGGTTGCTGGTGTCGGAGATACCCATGTTCGCTCTCAAGTTCAAGACTTTTGACCTTATGAGCAATGTGCTGCGCTACACGTTCATCCTCATCGCGGCGGTGCTGCTTCTCTTCTTAGGCATCAAGGGCTTTGCCGCTGTCATCGTGCTCTACGTCCTTGTCTCAGTGGCCAATTCTTACTTTTTGAAGGGTAAATAAGCCGATAGTTCACGCTTTACGCCTCTTTGGCACGTACTTTGCGCCATGGAGACCGTACCCCCTAACCCTTTCCCCGCACAACGTTATGAGTGGATTATTCGGATGCCTCTTCACCCTCTTTTTCTTTTTCATCTTCGTAGCCTTCGGGCTCTTCCGCATGATTGGCGACCTGCTCTTCGGGAGTGGACGCCGGAGTGCCTCCCCCTTCCGCAAAGCGCCACGGCCTGAAGACGACCGCCACACCAATGCCCGCCAATGGGAGACGCAGCAAGCGGCCGGTCGAAAAGGCGAAAAAATCTTTGAGCAGCACGAAGGAGAGTACGTCGACTTTGAAGAAATCAAGTAAGCCGTGGCAGCCACCTGCCTCGCCAGCTTACTCGGCCTTCGAGGCCATGACCGCACACCGCAGCCGCACGCCGGCCGCCTCAGCCTATAACCCCATATCCCCATGTTCCCTGAAAAGAAGAAAGCACGCCCTGCCTATCTGTCGCGCATCAAAGACAGTCGCGCCGACGAGATATACATCAATGTGCTCAAGCATCTCACGGCCCACAAGCTCTACCGCGACCCCTCTTACACGGCGGCCCGCTTAGCCTCCGACCTTCAGGTCAACGTGCGCTATATTTCCTCTGCCGTAGCCTTGGCCACCGGCAAGAACTACGCCGCTCTCGTCAACGGTCTGCGGCTGCGCGACGCCTGCAAGATGCTACGCTCCCCACGCTTTGCCCAGATGACGGCCGAGGAGATAGGGCTACTCGCAGGCTTTGCCTCGCGCCAGGCTTTCTACTTGGCATTCCACCGCCTCTTCAGCTGCACCCCGCGTGCCTACCGAGAGGGACAAGAAACCCTCTAAGCCTCTCTCGCCTCCCACGGCCTCGCCTCCGCAACGTCTGCACTGTGGCAGGCGTTTCTTTTTTACGTTCACTCACGTCCACCGCCATGCGCCCTTCCCGCTTATCCCGCGCTCTCAGACACATGCTCGCTGTAGCCGCCCTCGCCATGGTCGAGCTTCCCCTATGGTCGCAGCCGGCCGCCGGTCCCGGGCAACCCACCTTCGGTCCGCTACTGACCGCCTATCTCCACCAGCGCAGCCCTGCCCTCGCAGCCCCCTTTGCCCCTACGCCCACAGCCACCGGCGAACGTATCGAACTATTAGCCACCTGCACCGATGCCGCGTCGGCCATCGAGGCCGTAAGTAGCCTTGGGGGCACGGCAAAGGCCATCGACAGCCATACCCTCACGCTCCGGCTGCCCCCGAGCCGATTAGACGCCCTCGGCACCATTGAGAGCCTGACCTACGCCGAGCTGCCACGCCGGGCCAAGCTACGCCTCGACAAGGCTCTCCCCGACATAGGAGCCGACAAGGTGACAGCCGGCAAGGGCATAGAGACACCCTTCACCGGCAAGGGCGTCGTGGTGGGCATCATTGACACCGGCTTTGAGTACCGTCATCCTGCCTTCGCACAGCGTCCCTTCCGCATCGTGCTGCCCGACGCCGACACCGTCAGCACCATCGTTCCCGCCGAAGCCACTGACCATGCCGGCCAAGAACATGCCACCCACGTGGCCGGCATAGCCACCGGCGCACGCAGTGAGACGCTCCCCGTCTGCGGAGTAGCCCCCGAGGCCGCCCTCATCATGGCGCCCTCCGAACTCACCTCCACGCAGATACTCCGGCAGGCCAAGGCCATCAAGCAGTATGCCGAGGCGCAGGGCAGCCCCTGGGTCGTCAACATGAGCTTCGGCTCTATGCTCGGACCGCACGACGGACGTTCGCCCTTCTCGCAGTCGATGGACAGCCTCATGGCCCATGGTGGCTTCATGGTGGCTGCCGCCGGCAACGAGGCCGGTTGTTTCGTTCATGCCTCCCACGACTTCGAGGCCGACGGAGCAATCGCCTACCTTGCATTCCGCCCCCAAACCGACGGCATCATCCATCTACAACTATGGTCGAGCACGACCGACGGCAGCAGCCCGCTCGCCGTGCGCCCTGCCCTGTGGTACAAGGGGAAGATATACCCCTTCAGCACCGCACAAACCGCTGCCCTCGGGGCGCTCACAGACAGATACACACTCTACGACGCCGTGCAGCCCTACAACGGCAAGCAACTGATTGAGCTGCACGCGGTCTGCAGCGACCTCTTCGCCGTGGCCCGTGACTCGCTGCCCCTCAGCGCCTCGGAGAGCACGGTTTACTATCTCTTGGAGGTGGCGGGGCAGCGTCACACGGGCTTCCACGCCTGGTTAGACTACGACTACTACGACACAGAGTTCTGTTCGCTCCCTCTCTCCCCCTTCGCCGCCACTCAGGTGATGGGCGACGACCGTTTTCTCGTGTGTGAAGATGGTGCCTGCATAGAGCGGGCCATCGCCGTGGGAGCATATACTGCACGCAGCTCCTGGACCTCACTGAGCGGCCATGCCTACAACGTGTCGTCGGGCAGTTACCCGCTACAGTCGCTCTGTTACTTCTCGAGTGCCGGGCCTTCACTCTGCTCCACGCCCAAGCCTTCCGTGGCTGCTCCGGGGGGATACGTGCTCTCGTCACTGTCGAAACAGCCATCTACGTTCCGCGAAACGTCGGCTTACGTGACTCACAAGGTGACTGCAGGCGGTGAAAGCTTCTACTACGGCCTGAAAAGCGGCACCTCCATGTCTACCCCCATGGTGACGGGTGCTGTGGCGCTGTGGTTGGAAGCGTGCCCCTCGCTGACACACGAACAACTGGCGTCCATCATACGTACCACCTCGCGGCGCGACGAGCTGACAGGCACGGGCGACACCGAAGGATGGGACGAGCTCTGGGGTTACGGCAAACTCGACGTGTACGAGGGACTGAAGCAAGCCCTCGTCTACGCACGACAGAGCGGCACGGCCGACGCTGTGCTGCCCGCCTCGCCCTTCACGCTGAGCCGGCAAGGCAGCTCCTACCGCGTGTTGCTTAACCACCACGTGAGCTCGCTGCGCTTGACGCTCTATGGCGCGTCGGGCCAAAGGGTGCAGCACCGCTCGCTGACCGATGCCAAAGCCGGCAGCGAGTTGGAAGTGCCTTTGCACACGCTTGCCCCGGGAGTCTACCTGCTGGAGCTGGCCACGCCCACAGCGCGGCTGACGCGCAAGATAGTAGTGCGCTGACCCTCGCGTAGGCTCGCCACGCCCACCTTAGTCCTCCCCCCCTACCCCGCCCTGCCGGAAGGCTGCTGCAGCCTACAGCGCCACCGGCAGGGCGGGCTGCATACTGACAGCGTCGGCCCCCCTCAATGGTACACCCGGCGGGCGCCGCCGACACAATGGGCGGGAGCGAGAGCGGCGGCACCTACAAGGCCCTCCCCCGTTTCCCGGTCAATCACTCTGCCGCGCACATCAATGACCCAAGCCGCGAGCGGACAACACACAAGGAGCAGAGCAAGAAGGCTCCGCTTACAAAACAATTGCATCAGTAACTTACTTAAATGATAACTACTATCTGTCACGCTGCAAAGTTGTCCAACCCGGGTTACAAGCCTGTTGCTCCGTTATGAAAGTACTGTTACCCCTCACTAAAGGGGCAGATAAAGCATTGAGGCGCAGGTAGCGGTTGCTACTTGCGCCTCAACAAGCGGAGAAATGGACGAGCAGAGTGGCCCGGCCCTTCGCTTAGTTGCCGGCCGGCTTGTCGGCCGTACGTTGTGCCGAGAAGCCTCTGATCAGATAGAAGAAGATATGGCCTACACCGAAGAGGACGGCTATCCAGAACATGGTCTTGTCTGCGTCCCAGCCTGCCGTGGCTTGATGCCAGAAGCCGGTGATGACGCAAAGCAGTGCCACGAAGATGCCAATGGCGCTGAGGATGGTCTGACCATGGCGGCGGTTAGTTCCTCCGCCCACCACGCTGTGGCTGATGCCATAGTAGGAGTAGATGTCTATACCGAGCAACATCCACATGACAAGGCGTATCCACGTGTCGGCGGGCAAGAAAATCATCATGCCCACGCAGCACACCACGCCGGCAGCCGGGATGTAAGGCACAAGCGGGGTCTTGAAACTGCGTGGGGCATTGGGCTGGGTGCGACGCACCACAATGACCCCGAGGCATACGAGCGCGAAGGCCAAGAGTGTGCCAATGCTGGTCATCTCGCCTGCAATGCCGGGGGGGATGAAGCCGGCGCCGAGACTGATAAGCACCATGAAGAGGAGGTTGCTGCGGGCCGGTGTGTGCCAGCGCTTATGAAGATGGGAGAAGAGCGGGGGAAGCAGTCCGTCGCGGCTCATGCTGAAGAAGACGCGGCTCTGACCAAGCAGCATCACCAGCACCACACTGGCATAGCCCAGCAGGATGGCTACAATGATGCCACGATTGAGCCAGGGGAAGGCCGGGTGCACTACCCCGTCTGCCCCCACGGGCCCCATGTGGGCCACGGCGGTGGCGGCCGGCGCTATGCTGTCGGCGCCTATGTAAGCATGGTAGTCAACCACGCCTGTCATGACAAAGGCGAAGAGCATGTAGAGCACCGTGCATATCAGCAGAGAGCCAAGGATGCCGATGGGCATGTTGCGCTTGGGATTTTTGGTTTCCTGCGCCGCCGTGCTCACCGCGTCGAAGCCTATATAGGCGAAGAACACGATGGCTGCGCCTCGAAGTATGCCCGACCAGCCATACTCGCCGAAGGTGCCGGTGTTGTCGGGGATGAAAGGAGTGAGGTGCTCACTACGCACATACTGTAAGCCTATCACGATGAACGAAAGCACCACCAGCAGCTTGAGCACCACCATGATGTCATTGAAACGCGAGCTTCCCTTCGTGCCCCGCATCAGGATGAGCGACAGCACGACCACCAGTATCATGGCCGGCAGGTTAATCACACCACCGTCGGCCGGACAAGCCGTGTAGGCCGCGGGCAGCTCAAAGCCTATGTCCTGCAACATCACACAGAGATAACGGCTCCACGAGACGCTGACGGCCACCGCGGCCACCGAATACTCCAACACGAGGTCCCAGCCTATTATCCAGGCCACGAGCTCGCCCATGGTGAAGTAGGAGTAGGTGTAGGCGGAGCCGGAGATGGGCAACATCGAAGCAAACTCGGCATAACACAGACCTGCAAAGGCGCAGGCGATGGCTGCAAGGGCAAAGCTAAGCACGATGGCAGGCCCGGTGTGCGCACCGGCCACAATGCCCGTGACGGAGAAGAGGCCGGCACCGATGATGACGCCGACGCCCAAGGCTATCAGACCGCCGGCGCCCAACACGCGCTTGAGGCCGGCACCGCCGTCGTTGGTTGCCTCGCGCTGAAGCTCTTCGACTGTTTTCTTGATAAATAAATTCATCCGTTACTTACTATTTGTTTTTGTGTAGTCCTGCAAAGTTACCAAAATGTAGCATATATGAGACTACATAAGTCAAAAAGTTGTTTTGCGTTCCCTTCTCCCGGAATGAATGCCGCTCTCTGACGGAGCAGGCAGGGGCGAAAGCCGGACGCTCAGCTCACAACGACCGCAGATAATCGGCAAACTGGGCCTTCGTACCATTGAACACATTGATGTCGACATCGCCGTGGATGCCGCGCACCTTGCCTTGTGGCGAGAGCTGCCAGTGGAGTAGTCGCACATAGGGACGATAGGCACCGTAACGGGCCACCCACACCTCGTAGTCGCTCTTCAGTCGCTCGGGGGCATGGACAAGGTGCTTGTCAATGAAGTTCTGGCTCACGTAAAGGATGGGGCGCTTGCCCGTGCGTTGCTCCACCACCCGCAGCCAGCCCTGCATCTTGCTGAAGAGTACGTCTCGGCCTCCCATGTCGGCTATCTGTCTGTCGGTAGGCTCTACGTCGAGCACGGGCGGAAGGTCACGGGGCTGCACCGAAGCATGGCGCAGAAACCAGGCTGCCTGGGCCTCACCCGTCGACTTGTAACTGAGAAAGTGATAAGCCCCCACGGCTATGCCACGACTGCGGGCTGCCCGCTGGTCGGCTGTATAATACTTGTTGACGATGGCAGTACCTTCGGTGGCCTTGATATAGACGAACGAGACGGGGTAGTCCACTGTCCCGTCGGAGCGTCGGCCGGGCCCCAGGCTGCTGATGCGAAGATTGTTCCAGTCGATGGGATAGACCTTTGTGCGTTTGACCTTGCGCTTGCGGCCTCGGCGGCCTCTCACGGTGACGGTCTGTGGTATCTCGTGCTGATAACGCGAGATGTCTATGCCGTAGACGCGCTGCGAGGTGTAGACCATGTGCTCGCCCTTAAACTTGTCGTGACGCCATGTGCCGTAGTGCACGCCGGCCTTGGGCTCACAGCCAAAGCCTTCGCCATGGCGCCGGCCTTCGTGCCATGTGCCGTTATAATACAATGCGGCCGACTCGAGCCTGCCCTGTCCTTCGGGGTGTAGCCCGTCTATGCGCCCAAGACTGTCGCGCCGTGCCGCAAAGTGTCCCGTATATCGGGCGTCGGCGCTAAGCCTTTGCCCCACGGCTAAGGTGTCGGCGGTCCAAAGGCCAAGGTAGCGCACTCCCAAGCTGTCGGTCCATTCGCCGTAGCCCTCGCGCCGGCGCCGGCCATCATGCTCCACAGTCTGTCCCACATAGTGGCTGCCGGAAGGGAGGCTGTAGCTACCTACTGCCGGCACGGGGGCTGCCGCCGAGAGCGGCAAGCGGGTGGTACGCACAAAGGGGCTCGTCTCGCCGCTGTCGCTGAGGCGCAATAGGGTGCGGCGTACCCAGGCCACCACATTGCGCAGCCACCAGAACGGCGGAGCATGGAGATGGGCCAATGCGCTGCCCAAGGCATACGACGACAGGCGCCGGCCCTGCACGCGCAGTCCGCAGAGCTGACAGGAAGGGTTGAGCGAAATGGCCCCCTCGGTGACGGGAAGCGTCGCCTTCGTGGTGTCTAACGTCAAAGGGCGCGGAGCGGCTGAAGGGCCACCCAGATCGGCGAAGCCTATGGTCTCAGCGCCATGGGAGTAGGTGCCAAAGCGATAGGCTGCCAGCCGGCTGAAGGCTAAGGGCAGCAGGCCGTGGCGCGCACGCAGCACAAGCAGGCCGTCGTCTGTGGCATGGATGAGACGAAGCGCCGCCTCGGTACGCTCACAGCAGCTGTCGTTCACGCTATACCCCGTGGCCCGTACCTCAGCCTGCAGCGTGGCCTCGGCCTCGGCCATGGAAAGGGCGCGCTGCAGCAAGACATGCGTGGAGTCAATAGACCGGGCACGCTCGAGCGTGGCTGTGCGGTAAGCCATCACCTCGTTGTAACCATCGTCGGTGAGGTCGTGGGTGCGGGCATAGTAGTCGAGGTCGTCCTCCACCTGTCGCAGGCTCTCTCTCTCCCGCAGCAAGCGGCTGTCCACCCTCCGCAGGCGGTCTTTGACAACAGAGGTGGGCAGCAGTAGCGGCTGGGCGTGAACCAGCGCGGCGGAGGTGAGCAGGTGGCCCTCTTCGGTCACCCACACGCCCGTGGTCATGCAGCTGTCGGCCGTCACGTCGGCGGCGCGGAAGGAGGCCTCAGCCAGGCTGTCAGGCCGCGCGGAGATGTAGAGGGTGTCGCCCTTCTCGAGAGGGAGCACATAACAACTACGGGCTACCACTCGAACTACCGCACGGTCGGCCCGGCCGCGTCCCCAAGGCCACAGGGCCACAAGAAGCAGCAAGACAACAAGCACCACCGTAAGAGCCACAAGCTGCAAGCGGTGGGCGGCGAAGTAGGAAACATGGAGGAGGGTGCTGAGACGGCGGGTAAAAGTGTGCATCACGTTCAGTAAGAGGTTGGCCCGAGCCCGCTAACGGACTGCCCCGACCGGAGACTCCGGCCGGCGGCGAAGGCCAAGGGACTTATAACGGAAAAAGCAACCACAAGTGATGTGATTGCTTTAGACTTAGGAGTAGCGCGAGACAGGCTTGAACTGTCGACCTCATGATTATGAATCATGCGCTCTAACCAGCTGAGCTATCGCGCCGGAATGCTGCGATCCGGGAGCTATCCCCCGTTTGCGAGTGCAAAAGTAGTACATTTTTCGTTACCGGCAAGCAGCGGGCCGCTTTTTTTCAGAAAAAAGGTAGAATTCGTAGCCGGCAGCGCTACGGCTCGAGGAGTTGGGGGCAGCCTGCAAGGTTACGCTGAGGTTGCCCATGGAATATTGGGGCAACGGGAATGCTTGTAGAAAAAACTGGAAGCATTGCCGTTAAAACTGGAAGCATTGCCGTTAAAACTGGAAGCATTGCCGTGGTGACGAGATGCCTTGCGGTGAGAAGGCGGAGCTGGATGGTGGGGGGTGACTTGGGAGGAGGGGGCTGTGTAAGGTGAGAGAGGGGCGCTGTATGCCTATACGTTTGTGGTTGCAGCATTTACCTACACATCTTACACTAATCTTGCATTACGCTATGGCTCAAAGGTTTACGTATGTAGTATTTGAAGCCGCCACCTGCCATCAATGTAGCATTTCTCCCCATCGGGGGCGGGGCATGCAGTAACGACGAAAAGGTCTGGCCGGCCGCGCCGACAAGGAAAGACGGGGGCAGAAGCGATGGACCGCCGGCCGTGAGCCGGAAGAATATTGTACCTTTGCGGCGGTCGTCTGAGGGCGGCCTCACCATACTGTTTCACCTTGTCGCTCACTTCGACGCAAGGGCCTGACGCCACCGACAAGGTGGCAGCCACGCTTCGCCGCTACAGCGTAAAAGGAGCCGACACCAGACGGAGCATTTTATGTACATCGTCATTCTCATATTGGTGGCAGGCATGGCCCTTGGCCACCTGCTGCCGCGTAAGGCAGCCACCTGGCCGTTAGGCACGGTGGTCACGCTGTGTGTGGGCACTCTGCTTTTTGTGATGGGCCTCAGCCTTGGCAGCAATACCGAGGTCATGGGTCGCCTTACCGAGCTGAGCGGCACGGCCCTGCTGCTGGCTGTGGCCGGTGTGGGTGGCAGCGCTCTCGGAGCCGCCCTGCTGTGGAGACTGCCCGCGTTCAGACGGCGGGCTGAGACGCTGCAGACAGAAGAGGCCACGACCGGCGAAACCGCTCACCAACGTACACGAAAGGAGGGGCATCATGCGTAACAGCCTCCTTCTGCTGGCCTGCTTCCTGGCAGGCATCGTGCTGAGCCATGAGGGCGTGGTGGACTGTCCCCCGGCCGACGCCTCGACGTATCTGCTCTATGTCCTGCTCTTCATCGTGGGAGTGGGCATCGGCGTAGACCGCCGCCTGCAGCTACTGGTCAAAGGGCTCAACCCTGTGCTCTTTCTGCTGCCCATAGTGTCGGTGGCGGGCACACTGATAGCTTGCGGCCTGACGTCGCTGGCTCTGCCCCACATAGGGCTGAGCGACAGCCTGGCCGTAGGCAGCGGCATGGGTTACTACTCGCTGTCGTCTGTGCTCATAGCCCGGATGAAGTTGGACACCTGCGGCGCCGAGGTGGCTGCCACGCTCGGAGCGCTGGCCCTGCTCACCAATGTGGCGCGAGAGATGGTGGCCATTGTGGGGGCCGGAGCGATGGCCCGGATAGGCGGTCCGCTCGCACCCATCGCCGCCGCCGGAAGCCCGTCGATGGACGTGGTGTTGCCCACCATCGTACGGGTGAGCGGCGTGAGCTTTCTGCCCTTGGCGCTCTTCCACGGCATGGCCATAGACTTCTGTCTACCCTTCCTCGTCAGCCTGATAGCCGGCTGGTAGGCCGGAAAGAGGGTAAACCGACGGCGTGGAAGATATAGCACAAAGCCCGCACTCCTCAGCGCGAGGAATGCGGGCTTTGTGATGAAGAAGGGCAGGCCGGCTTACTTGAGGCGTGCCACAGCCTCCTTGATGCGGCGCAGGGCCTCCACGATATTGTCGTCGCTGGTGGCGTAGCTCATGCGGAAGCACTCGGGCGAACCGAAGGCGTCGCCGCCCACCGTGGCCACATGGCCCACTTCGAGAAGATAGAGGGCGAAGTCGGTGGAATTGTGGATGACGTGCGTGCCGTCGGTCTTACCGAAGAAGGAGCTGCACTTGGGGAAGAGATAGAACGCGCCGTGGGGGTCGTTGACCTCAAAACCGGGGATCTCCTTGGCCAGACGCACGATGAGCTGCTTGCGACGCTCAAAAGCCTGACGCATGGTCTCCACGCAATCTTGCGGACCGGCAAAAGCCTCGGTGGCAGCCACTTGGCTAACGGAGCAAGGACCGCTGGTGTACTGTCCCTGGAGCTTGTTGCAAGCCTTGGCAATGGCGGCGGGAGCAGCAAGGAAGCCTATGCGCCAGCCCGTCATGGCATAAGCCTTGGACACACCGTTGATGACCACGGTGCGCTCTTTCATGCCCTCGAGAGCGGCAATGGAGGCGTGACGGCCCGTATAGTTGATGTGCTCATAGATTTCGTCGCTGATGACATACACCTCGGGGTGGCTGCGCAGCACAGCGGCCAGCGCTTCCAGCTCGTCGGCCGTATAGACAGAGCCGGTGGGATTGCTGGGAGAGCAGAGGATGAGGGCGCGTGTCTTGGGCGTAATGGCCGCTTCGAGCTGGGCGGGCGTAATCTTAAAGTCCTGCTCGATGGGTGCCTCCACGAACACAGGCTTACCGTCGGCCATGAGCACCATCTGCGGGTAGCTCACCCAGTATGGGGCCGGGATAATGACCTCCTCACCGGGGGAGACGAGAGCCATCACCGCATTGCAGACACACTGCTTGGCGCCATTGGAACATACTATCTGGTCGGCCGTGTAGTCAAGGCCATTCTCAGTTTTGAGCTTGCGGACAATGGCCTCTCTAAGGGCAGGATAACCGGCCACGGGGGAGTAGCGCGAGAAATTGTCGTCGACAGCTTTCTTGGCGGCTTCCTTAATGTGGTCAGGGGTATTGAAGTCGGGCTCGCCGACGGAGAGGTTGATCACGTCGACGCCCTGCGCCTTGAGTTCGGCGCTCTTTTGCGACATGGCCAGTGTGGCGGAAGGGGCCAGTCTGTTAACGAGAGATGAAAGCATGGGGTGAGGAGTATATAGGGTTAGACTTATTGGCAGTTGCCGGAGAGGCGAAGCAGATAGGGTAAGAAGTGGGTGAAGCCGAGGTTGAGACCAAGACTGCAGCGGGGAAGCACCTTGCGGAGCATCCCGGTCGGCCTGCATAAGCAGTTGGCCATAATCGGGATAGACTGTAGCCGCCGGCGAAGGGGCTAACAATGGAGGTCGTGGCCCATGCGGTCCTTCTTGGTGCGCAGATACTTTTCGTTGTAGCGGTTAGGGGCTATTTCAATGGGCACGTTTTCCGTTATCTCCAGCCCGTACGCCTCGAGGCCCACCCGCTTGACGGGATTGTTGGTAAGCAGGCGCATCTTGTGTACACCGAGCAGACCGAGTATCTGCGCGCCAACTCCGTAGTCGCGTTCATCGGGGTCGTAGCCTAAGTGGATGTTGGCGTCGACCGTATCGTAGCCTTGCTCCTGTAGCTTGTAGGCGGCAATCTTGGCCATGAGCCCAATACCGCGACCTTCCTGGTTGAGGTAAAGCAGTACGCCCCGGCCTTCCTGCTCTATCATCTGAAGCGCCTTATGCAGCTGGTCGCCACAGTCGCAGCGCGCCGAGCCGAAGATGTCGCCGGTCATGCAGGAGGAATGTACCCGCACCAAGACGGGGTCGTTTTCCTTCCACTCGCCCTTGATGAGAGCTATGTGCTCCAAGCGGTTGCTCTTTTGGCGGAAGGGTATGAGGCGGAAGTGGCCATAGCGCGTGGGCATGTCGACCTCGTCGCCTTGCTCCACGAGGCACTCCGTCTTGAGGCGGTAAGCTATGAGGTCTTTAATAGAAATAATGTGCAGTCCCTCGCGCCGGGCGAAGGCTTGCAGGTGTGGCATGCGGGCCATGGTGCCGTCTTCGTTGAGAATTTCGATAAGGCATGCAGCCGGCTGCATGCCGGCAAGACGGGCGAGGTCGACGGCTGCCTCGGTGTGGCCGGCGCGTGCGAGGACGCCGCGGTCCTGGGCGTAAAGCGGGTTGATATGGCCCGGGCGACCGAAGCTCTCGGGACGCATATCGGGATCGGCAAGGGCACGAATGGTGGCAGCACGGTCGTGGCAGCTGACACCGGTGGTGCAGCCTTCAAGCAGGTCGATGGTCACGGTGAAAGGCGTGCCGAGCATGCTGGTATTGTCCTCCACCTGATGGGGAAGCCGGAGCTCGTTGCAGCGCTCGATGGTGATGGGGGCGCACAGCACGCCGCGACCATTCTTGAGCATGAAGTTGACATGCTCGGGCGTCACCTTCTCAGCGGCCATAATGAGGTCGCCCTCGTTCTCACGGTCCTCGTCGTCAACAACTATGACGAAGCGACCTTCCTTAAAGTCATGAATGGCTTCTTCTACGGAAGCTAAAGTGTATTGTGACACGGTGAATGCGGGATGGGTTTAGGGTTATCTGTCAAGGACTTTCTTCGCGTCGGGTGCGACCGAGGTGCGACCGGGTCCTTCTTTCTTTAATGTAGGAGGTGTGGAGATTTCTCTGGCAGGAGTGGCCTGTGCCCCACCCTGCTTATGTCGGGCAGGCGAAGGCTTGGCTTCGGCAGGCAAAGGCTTGGCTTCAGCAGGCAAAGGCTTGGCGGTGCGATTATCCTGCTCGGAGGCGCCATTGCGCTGCTGCTCCAACTGCTCAGCCCTGGCCTTGGCACGATAGCGCTCCACGCTGTCGTACACCACACGGCCTAAAAGGGACACGATGATGAGCAGCAGCAACACTTTGACGATGCGGCGACGCCGGCGGCGGGTCTTGCTCATGCGCTTCTCCTCTATCTCTTCTCCGCTGCCGCTTGTCTCGTCCTGCGTGGTGTGATTGAGAATGGCGAGCAGGCGGTCGCAGGTGCGCACGGTGATACGCAGGTCGCTCAGCAAGCGGAGGCGGAACTGCCACACCCTGAACCATACCACGAGGCCTAAGGGGAAGCAAAGGCCGGCCAGCAGGTTGGAGCGGCGCGAATGGAACGGCGAGAGATGGGCAGTAGTGTAGAGGATGGGGAACTCATTGAGCACGCCAAGCACCTTAGGGTCGCGGCAGTTGGAAAGTTCCTCAATCACCTGTTCCATAGTCTCGTTGAGGCGCTCTATATCATGGTCTTCCTCATAACGGAAGAAGAGGCGCACATAGCCGGGCATGAAGAGCAGGTGATGGCGCTGGCTGTAATCGCGCAGGCTGTCGCGCAGGGCTGTGATGCGGTCCGGCATGTCGGCGAGGCAGGGCTCGTGGATGACGACCTCTTTCTTGTAGAGGCGGCGGCGTACACGGATGCCCAAGAGGCGGCGGAAGAAGTTGGTATATAGATCGACGTTGAACACCACCGAGTCCTTGTTCGACTTATACGTCACCCAGAAACCGAAGGGAGCAATGATGAGGGTGCTCACCCACATGCCGAAGGCCATGTTGATATTGCCGTCGCGGGCAAGCTTCATTCCCGAGGTATTGATGATGTACCAGAAGATGAAGATAATGACCGAGATGATGGTGGGCATGCCCAGGCCACCCTTTCGGATAATCGCGCCCAAGGGGGCACCCACGAAGAAGAAGACGAGGCAGGCCAGGGCGAGTGTTATCTTCTGATGCCATTCGACGAAGTGGGTGCGTATGTAGCGCTCGCAGTCATGGGTGTACTGCGACGACCATTCGAGGTCGCTGATGCGTGTGCTCACAGTCTGGCGGACGGCATTCATGGCGTCCGACATGGCGGCAGCGTCGAGGCTCGCCTTGATGCTGTCGAAGCTGACCAGCTTCTCCGGGCCGCCCTTTAGCCCGGCCTTGCTGTTGGCAGCCTTTGAGCCGGCGGCCGATGCCTTCGTGCCGGCGGCGGCCAGCAGGCGATGGAGCTTCAGTGAGTCGGCCTTCGACAGGGGCAGCAGGCGGAAGATGGTGCGTTGCTCTGCGGCATAATGGTCCCGGCCGATGGAGTCGAGCAGGTGGTTCATGGAGTCCACACACTGCTCTATCTGCTTCATGTTCTTGGCCTGGGCCATGCCGGCGAGCCTTTCCTTGTCCATCATGCTGAAGTTGCTGTCGAAGTCGATGATGAGCCGTTTATAGTGGAAGGTTTCTCGGTCGAACGGCTCCTTGGCGTCGCTTTGCAGCTCCTGCATGGCGCCGGCGCGTTGCAGGTTTTCAAATTGTTCTCCGTCCCATAGGTCGAGCACGAGGTGCATCTTGTCGGCCGACATCTCTAAGCGGGCTGAGTCGGCCAGTACGATTTGGGCGCGGTCGAAGCCTTGGTCGGTCTTATAGATGATGGTCTGGTAGAGCATCCCTGTCTCCGTGTTTTTCTCTTGCACGAAGATGTTGACATTGGGCACACCGCTGTAAAACACGCCCTCGGGTATCTCGACGGCCGGCGACTGCTGCTTCATGCTGAAGAGCAATGTCTTGAGCTGTATCTGCGCTTCGGGCGACGTGAAGTTCTGGAAATAAAAAGACACCCCCATCATGGTGGCGGCCACAAGGGCCGGAGCGCGCATGATGCGTATGAGCGGTATGCCGGCGGCCTTCATGGCCAAGAGTTCGAGCGACTCGCCCATGTTGCCGAAGGCGATGAGGGCGGCCAGCAGCACGGCCAGCGGAAGGGCCTGCGGCACAAGCGTGATGCCCATGTACCAGAAAAACTGTGCCAGTATCTCTAACGAGAGGCCCTTACCTATCAGCTCGTCGACATAGCGCCACGTGAACTGCATCATGAAGACAAACAGACAGATAAAGAAGGCCCCCACAAAGATAAGCAGGAACTTCTTCAGTATATACTGGTCTAATTTCTTGATAATGCCGAACATAGACGATGCGATGGGTGGCTGAGGGGGAAGACGCTTCACGCTATCCCCTACCCGCCACTGATTGGCGGCACAAAAGTACTACTTTTTATTTACTGTGCATAGCAATCGGGCAGGGTTGCACGCAGATAGACTTACAAATAGGCTCAAAATTAAGGGGAAAGCCTCACCTTTTGAGAGGGCCGCTTTCTATTCTTAATTATATGACGTACCTTTGCAGCGAAAATACAACAATCCATTACATGGGGCTATTACTCCTCTATTTCTTTGCCGCCATCGGCATCTCCTTCCTTTGTTCTGTGCTTGAAGCCGTGCTTCTGTCCACTCCCATGTCTTTTGTCTCCATGCTCGAGACGGAGGGACGACCGGGAGCCGCGCTGCTGAAGAAGTACAAGCAAGATATTGACAAACCCATCTCTGCCATCCTGACGCTCAATACCATTGCCCACACCGTGGGCGCAGCCGGCGTAGGCGCACAGAGCCGAGAGGTCTTCGGCAACGACTATTTCGCCATCACCTCGGCCGTTCTCACCTTTCTCATCCTCGTCCTCTCCGAAATCATACCCAAGACCATCGGGGCCACCTACTGGCGCTCTTTGGCGGTGGCCTCGGTACGCATCATCCACTCCCTGGTCATCATCACCTACCCCTTCGTCGTGCTTTCGGAGTTCATCACGCAGTTCCTCTCCTCCGACAAGCAGGCCGTCTCCGTCAGTCGCGAGGAAGTCTCGGCCATGGTCAACGTGGCGGCCGAGGAAGGCGTCTTTGCCAAGAAGGAGAACCGCATGATACAGAACCTCCTCAAACTCGACGACATCAAGGCACGCGACATCATGACGCCCAGCTCCGTGGTCGAGATGGCTGAAGAGAGCATGACCCTGCGTGAGTTCTACAAGCACGAGGCTTACAGCACCTACTCGCGCATTCCCGTCTACAACGAAGAGAATGACGACTACATCAAGGGCTATGTGCTGCGACCCACCATCTTGGAGAAACTCTCGGAGGACAAGTTTGACCTCCGTCTCTCCGACATCGTACGACCTGTGCTCACCTTCCCTGAAAACGAGCCGGTGTCCAAGATCTGGGAGGAACTGTTGGCCAAGAAGGAGCATATCTCCGTCATCATCGACGAGTACGGCTGCTTCCGCGGCATCGTCACCATGGAGGACGTCATAGAGACCATGCTCGGCACGGAAATAGTGGACGAGAAAGACACTGTGACCGACATGCAGGAACTTGCCCGCGAGAAGTGGCAGGAACAGCAGCAGGCGGCCCACCCCCTATCTTAACCTCACGGCCGGCACGTCCGCGCCCCAGCCTCCCTCGTCAGCGTGCACAAATTTTTCTTTCTCCTCAGCCTCCTGATTATTCTCCCCACGCTCTACTGCCTGGGGGTCATACTGAAGAAGCAAGGCCAAGCCCTCCGACGGCGCCTGGCCTTGCTTCTTCTCGTTCCCAACGTCGTGGCAGCCGCTCTCATGGCGGCCCTCATTGCCGGTGCCAACCACCAGTGGCTCTTCAAGTCGCTCTTCTACATACTAATCTGCTGGACCGTACCCACCACGCTATGGGCGGCCACCCATGCCGTGGGCCTCGCGCTATGGTGGCTCACGAGGCGGCTCGTCCTACGCCCGCTGTCCAGCCCTTCCCGCACCGCTTCCCGCCTTCTGCCTGCACGTCGCGCCCCTCTCACCCTTCACCGCGCAGCCTGGATGGTGGCCCTCGTGGCTTTCGGTGTACAGCTCACAGGTGCCACCTGGGGCTGGCGTCAGTTGCGGGTGAAGCGCACCGACATCACGGTCAGCGAACTGCCGGCTGGCTTCGACGGCTTCCGCATTGTCCAGCTTTCCGACCTGCACATAGGCACCTTCGGCAACGACACCGCCATGGTGGCCTCCGTCGTCGACTCGGCCCTCAGCCTCCGCCCTGACCTCATCGTCTTCACAGGCGACATGGTCAACACCTTGCCCGAGGAGCTGACGCCGGCCATGCGCCGCACCCTCGCGCGGCTGAGCGCCCCCCACGGCGTAGTGGCCATTCTCGGCAACCACGACTACTGCATCTACGGCGGCGCTTCGACCCGCCAAGAGGTGGAGAGGGCCGCGCAGCGCATTGTCGGCCTGGAGCGCCTGATGGGCTGGACCGTCCTGCTCAACGACAACCTACCCATAGTCTGCGCGGGCGACACGCTCTACGTGGCCGGGACTCACTATAAGGGCAAGCCTCACCGCCCCTGGCTGAAGGGGGACGGTAGGGGCGACGAGACCCGCGACGACACCACCCGGACGCCCTACCGACCCCGTTGGGGCAACCTCGAAGCGGCTCTCTCCGGCATTCCGCCCCACCACTGCACGCTGCTACTGAGCCACGACCCCTGGATATGGCGGGCTGAGGTGGTAGGAAGGCACGACGTGGCGCTCACACTCTCGGGTCATACCCACGCCCTGCAGTTGCAGCTGGGCAGCTTCTCTCCGGCGGCATGGTTCATGCCCGAATGGGGCGGGCTCTACGCTGAAGGCAACAGCCGGCTATACGTCTCCACAGGCGTCGGAGCCAACGTGCCCTACCGCCTCGGCGCCTGGCCATCGCTCGACCTGCTCATACTGCATTGCTGACCGCGTCCCACACTCACAACGCCGCACACGCCACACGCAGGGCTTCCTCCGCCGATGGAGAGAGCCCTGCGTGTGGTCTATGGAGATGGATGGCGCGGGAGAGCGGCCCTTAGAAGTGGGCCATGAGTTCTACCACGATTTTGTCGTGCTCGGAAATCTTGATGTGCGCACCCTTGTCGTAGAAATACTTCTCGTAGTTGAGCCGGATGTCGGCCACGAAAGCTTTGGCCAGGCTGAGGGTGATGCCTCCGGTCAGCCTCTTGCGCGCGGCATCGGTCAGGCTGAGCCGGCCGTCGGCGCCTTTACCGTCGCTGTGGTCGCTCATGCAGTCGAAACGGCCTAAGAAGGTCATCTTGCTAAACACCTTGCGCAGGGGCAGGTCGTAGGCCACAAAGCCGTCAAAGGCATTGACCGGCTTGAAGGCATCGTGTTTGTAATGCTTGCGCAGGTACTCGGCCTCGACGTGCCAGCCACAGGCGTGCCAGTGAAGGCCCACGTCGTACATGTATATGTCGACAACCTCGGGGCGTGCTTTCTGGGTGCTGAGGGTCAGGGCGAAGTGGGCCGGCAGCTGCCACTCGGCCTTCGCCGAATAGTTGATGCTGCGCGTCCAGTAGTCTTTCTGATTGGTCAGACCCGACCCGTTAAACACACCTCCCGCCAGGGTGAGGGGCAGGCGGCCGCCGAAGCGGTAAGAGAGGGTGGCGCCCACGTCGCGCACATTGCCCACCTGCTTGGCAATGAAGGAACGATTGGCAAAGTACTGCTGGTGGGGCGAACGGTGGGCGTCGATGGTGAAGGGCACGCGCATCTGGCCTATCGTGAACTGTGGCAGCGAGTCGAGATGAAAGGCTACATAGGCGTCGAGCATCTTGATCTGACCTTCGTCAGAGAGATCGATTTCGGCCTTGTAGCTGAGACTGCGGTGCACCTGGCCGCGGGCATTGATACGGGCATTGCGCACTTCGAAACGGCCTGCCCCCATCTCGGGCTGGTACTCATACTTGGCCCGCAGCGTACCGCCGAATTGCGGCGCATAGCTCTCGGTCTGCTGTGCGGCGAGACGGAGCGCTGCGAAAGCGAGTAGAAGGACCGGCAACGGTCTGCGGACGAGGGGGCGGCCAATGTGCGATAACGCTGCACCGGCGGCGTGTAAGGGGGAAAGGTGCATGGGCGGAAGTGGGTGTATGAAATAGCTGCTGCAAAGTAAGGCCGCCAACGTTACAAAGCTGTGAAGACGATGTAATAAGTATGTGAAGGCGATGGGGGAGGTAGTCGATGGCGATGGGGCATATCGGTAAGCTCTGCGTGTAGTCATGCCGTATGTCCGGATAGCAGGCCGGCGTGCCTCATAGGCTTCCACCCGTGGATGAAAACCATAAGGCCGTCACACAGAGCCATAAATCCATCACTCCGAGGCATATAGCCGCCCTCAGAAGCAATGGCGCGAGTGACATTGGGGCGGATGTCACCTTGCTTTCGAGCGGATGCAAGGTAGCATTAGGCCCAATGCTACCTTGCATTGGGGCAGATTTCACTCACTCGGAGGTTTTCAGAAACGGCGCGAAAGCTTAGAAGAATGGGAAACGGGCAGGGCCGCAGGGCTCAGCTGTCGGCCCGCAACCCCGCAGCGCTCCACGCCGGCATGGCGCCGGGCTCGATGGCGGGAGCCCTGCCATACGCTCCGCCGCCAAGCTACGCAAGCCGCGCGGAGAGGCCGCTCTGCGCTGACAACAGGGCATAAAAAAGCAGCCCGACCGCGGGGTCGGGCTGCCTAAGGGGTGGGACTATCGTCTCAAAAGGGCCACGGGCCTCAGAGGCCGTAGCTGAAGAGGTCGATATAGTTGTAGAACACGCCTCCGAGGCCGAAAGCTATGACGCCAAGCGTGCAGAGCGCAAGGGCCAGGCGGGTGTAGTTGTCGGAACGGAAGGTCGCGATGGCTGCACTCTCGGGCTTGTTGATGTACATGGCCTTGACGATGAGCAGATAGTAGTAGAGCGAGATGACGGTATTGGCCAAGGCAATGAAGACCAGCAGGGGATAGCCTGCCTTGAAGGCCGCCATGAAGACAAAGAACTTGGAGAAGAAGCCGGCGAAGGGCGGAATGCCTGCCAGCGAGAAGAGGCAGAGCGTCATGAGGAAGGCCAGCTTGGGGTTGGTGGTGTAGAGGCCGTTATAGTCGCTGATGAGCATCTTGCCGCTGTGCTCCTCCACCGAAGTCATCACGGCAAAGGCGCCGAGATTGCTGACCATGTAGACAAGCAGGTAGAAGACGAGCGCCGTCATGCCCTGTGCCGTGCCGTCCATAAGGGCGAGCACCAGATAACCGGCCTGGGAGATGGCGGAGAAGGCCATGAAGCGCTTCAGATTATTCTGGCGGATGGCAAAGAGGTTGGCCACAGTGATAGATGCCACAATGATCCAGTAGAGACCGGTGTTCCAACTATAGAAGAGGTCGCTGACGGGGAAGGCCTTAATCAGCACGGTGAAGAGAACGAAGGCAGCCGCGCCCTTGCTGGTGACGCTCAGGAAGGCGGTCACGCTGGTGGGCGCACCCTCGTAGGTGTCGGCCGTCCAGAGGTGGAAGGGCACGAGCGAAATCTTGAAGCCCATGCCGGTGAGGAAGAGCACGAGGGCGAAGATGGAGAGGGTGGAGCCGTCGATGAGCGCACCTACCTGGTCGAAGTAGAGTGAGCCGGTCACACCGTAGATGAGCGAGAGGCCATAGAGGAGCAGGGCGCTGCTGAAGAGGGCCAGGAGAATGAACTTGGCTCCGGCCTCGGCACTCTCGCGGCGCATCTTGTCGAAAGCTATGAGCGCCGTCATGGGCACTGAGGCTAGCTCTAAGCCAATGAAGAACATGAGGAAGTGGCCCGCACCGATCATGAAGTACATGCCCAGGAGGGTGAAGAGCACCAGCATGTAGAACTCGCCCTGCTTGACGACGTTCTCAGTGCGGGAGAGCCAGCTGTGAGCCATGAGGAAGACGATGATGGTGCCGACGTTGAGCACTGACTTGAGAATGGTCATCATCGGCGTATATTGGTACATGCCTCCGAAGGCCTCGGTGGCCAGGGCACAGCTGCATGGCAGAAGATTGAGCACCGTGTGGACGGCAAGGAGCAGGACGGGCAGGGCGGTGTTGTAGACGCCCTTGCCGCTCTTCTTGTCGGGGCACATGAAGAGGTCGGCCACGAACAGTATGAGGATGACTGCCAGCAGCGAGAGCTCTTCGTGCATCAGGAGAAATTGTGAATAGTCCATGATATGATTAAAATGGAAGATAAATAGATGGATTGCATGTCGCCGAGGCGTCAGTTAGCTGCAAGGATGTGGCTGACGATGGGGAGGACGCCGCCATTGATCATGTCGCTCACCCAAAGCGGGGCCATACCCAAAGCGGCTACCGAGAGGATGAGGCAAATCACGGCAAAGCGTTCGTCCCATGTAGCGTCGGTGAGCTTGAGATGGTGCTCGTTGGTACACGTGCCGTAGAGTATCTTGCCGACCACGCGCAGGATGTAGACTGCGGTGATGACGATGGAACAGCAGGCGGCGACGGTGAGCACACGGTGGAAGGTGTCGGCATTCTGGAACGAGCCCACGAAGATGGTCATCTCAGCAATGAAGCCCGAGAAGCCGGGCAGGCCAAGGTTGGCAAGACCGGCAATGATGTAACCTACCGAGAGGAAGGGCATGATGCGCATGAGGCCGTTCAACTCGCGTATGTCGCGGGTGTGGGTGCGGCCGTAGATCATGCCGATGAGGGCAAAGAATAGGGCGGTCATAAGGCCGTGGCTCAGCATCTGGAGCACTGCACCGGTGACGGCGGTCTGGTTGAGCATCAATATGGCGAAGAGCACGAGACCGCAGTGGGACACCGAGCTATAGGCATTGATATACTTGAGGTCGGTCTGGACGCAGGCCGAGAAAGCTCCGTAGACCACGGAGATGCCGGTGAGGATAAGGAAAATCCAGCTGAGGTCGTTGGCCGCCTCGGGCATGAGGTACATGGCTATGCGGAAACAGCCGTAACCACCGAGCTTCATCAATACACCTGCATGGAGCATGGACACGGCAGTTGGCGCTGAGGCGTGGCCGTCGGGGCTCCAAGTGTGGAAGGGGAACAGCGCGCCGAGCACGCCGAAGCCGATGAAGGTCAAGGGGAACCAGATGTACTGCTGAGCAACGGGAATGGCGTGAGCCCCTCCGAGATGACGCGCAATCTCATAAAGGTTCATGGTCTGACCTCCGGCTCCGTAGAAGATGCCGAAGATGCCGCACATCAAGAAGGCGGAGCCGCCCATAAGCATAAGGGTGAGCTTCATGGCAGCATACTCCTTCTTTCCACTACCCCATACACCGATGAGGAGATACATGGGAATGAGCGCTATCTCGTAGAACATGAACATGGCAAAGAGGTCGACGCTGATGAAGAAGCCGAAGACGCCGAGGCTGAGCAGGGTGAACCAGAGGAAGTACTCCTTGAGCATGGGCTGAAGCTGCCACGAGGCAAATGTGCCCGTGAAGACAATGACGGCAGAGAGCAAGAGCATGGCTACACTGATGCCGTCGACACCCACAGAGTAATATATATGGAGCGGCTCGAACCACAGGAAGGAGGCGGTGTAGAGGTATTCAGCCGTTTCGCCTGCTGCACGATCGCTCAAGAAGGTGACCGTGAGATAGGCAGCCAGGGCCAGCAGAGCGGTGCTGCCTGCCACCATCACGGCACGCACGCCCCTGTCGCCACGCACTAACCAAAGGCCCAGCAGCATGACGAGGGGGATGAGTACGAATAATGAAAGAAAATTCATATAGTGTGGTATGTTAGGGTTAAAGGAATGTACTCGTTAGTCAAGCCCATGCCATGATGGCGAGCAGGGCAAGAGTGCCCAGCAGGAAGATGGCAGCGTACTTCTGCACGGCGCCACTCTGGAAGCCACGGATGGCGAAACTCAGAGAATGGGTGCCCCAGGCGAGGAAGTTGAAGAAGCCATCGACCACCTTGCGGTCGAACTTGGCGATGGGGGTGCTGACGTGGGCGAAAATGATACGGTGAGTGACATACTGGTAGACCTCGTCGAGATAGAAACGCTTGAAGGCCCAACGGTGGAGGGAGGCGAACTTCTCGGCCAGGGCATCGGCCTTGGGCTGACGCTCGCCCATGTAAATCCAAGTGGCTATGAAGATGGAGGCTACGGCGATGATGATGCTCGTGCCGGCCACATTCCAGTCAAGATGTATGTCATAGCTTACACCATCGGCGCTGACAAAATGGCCGAAGGGGATGAAGCCTGCCACACAGGTGACAGCCGCCAGGAACATGAGGGGGAAGGTCATGGTAAGGGGCGCCTCGTGAGGTGTATGGTGGGCATGAAGCTCTTTGTTCTCTGTGCCCCAGAATATGCCGAAGTAAAGGCGGAACATATAGAAGGCCGTCATGGCGGCAATGGCTGTCATGATCCAGCCCATGGCGGGCATGTAGGCGAAAGCCGCGGTCAGGATTTCGTCCTTGGAGAAGAAGCCCGAGAAGGGAGGTATGCCACTAATGGCGAGACAGGCTATGAGGAAGGTCCAATGGGTGATGGGCATATACTTGCGCAAGCCACCCATGGCTGACATCTCGTTGCTGTGAACGGCATGGATGATGCAACCGGCTCCAAGGAAGAGGAGGGCCTTGAACATGGCGTGGGTAAAAAGGTGGAACATGGAAGCCATGTAGCCGAGTGAACCCACATGCTCGTGGCCTGTGGTATACTCGTAGCACACGCCGAGAGATACCATCATGAAGGCTATCTGAGAGATGGTGGAGAAAGCGAGCACACGCTTGATGTCACTCTGACAACAGGCCACAGCTGCTGCATAGAAGGCCGTGAAAGCACCTATCCAGGCAACGACATGGAGGGTGTCGGGCGCATATTCTATCCACAAGGGGAAGAGGCGGGCTATCTGGAAGACACCTGCCACCACCATGGTGGCTGCATGGATAAGGGCCGACACCGGAGTGGGGCCTTCCATGGCGTCGGGAAGCCAGATGTGGAGAGGGAACATGGCACTCTTGCCCGCACCACCAATGAACATCAAGAATAGGCTGAGAGGCAGCATGGCTGCTCCGGCTTCAAAGCCTGCCTGGCTGAAATCGAAGCCGAAGGACTGGCAGTAGTAGCCGTATATCAGAATGCCTATCAAGAAGAAGAGGTCGGCAAAGCGAGTAACGATGAAGGCCTTCTTAGAGGCGGCAATGGCAGCCGGCGACTGGTAGTAGAAACCAATGAGGAGGTAGGAGGATACACCCACAAGCTCCCAGAACATGTACATCTGGAAGATGTTGGTGGCTACCACCAAGCCAAGCATCGACATGGTGAAGAGACTCAGGAAGGCATAGTAGCGCTGGAAACCACGCTCGCCATCCATATAGCCAAACGAGTAGATATGGACCATCAGCGACACCGTCGATATGACAATCAACATCATCACACTGATGGGGTCGAGCATGATGCCCATGTCGAAGCTGAGGCCGTGGACAAAGAAGGGTAGCCACGTCACATTATAGGGGGTCAGAACGGGCAATGCTCCTGTGGCTGTGCGGGCTGTCTCGAAGAAATATTCGTAGGCCGTATAGTAAGACAGGAGCGCCACTACCGAGAGCACCGCCGTACCCACCAAGCCCGCGGCTTTATGGCTGAACCACTTTCCAAAGACGCCCAGAAGGACGAACGAAAGGAAGGGCAGCAGGAGGATAAAGATAGTTGATTCCATGAATAGGAGTTTTATTAGTAGAAGGTTACCACTTCATCTGCTCCAGCTCATCCACCTGAATGTTCTTGAGCATGCGATAAAGGTTAATCATGATAGCGATGGCGATGGCGCTCTCAGCTGCTGAGATGGCTATGCTGAAGAGGGCAAAGAAGTAGCCCTCGTTGCCATCGGGGTAGAGCATGCGGTTGAACACGGCGAAGTTGAGGTCGGTGGCGTTCAGCATGAGTTCGATAGACAGCAGGATGGCCAGCGTGCTCTTGCGAGTGAGGAAACCAAACACGCCCGCAAACATCATGACCGCAGAGACGATGAGAAGATATTCTATGTGTATCATTTTGTGAGTAGGGAATTTGGAATGATTTAACGCTTACGGGCAATAACCAAGGCGCCCACAATGCAGGCAAGCAACAACACACTGACTGCCTCGAAGGGAAGGAGATAACCACCGGCATCGGTGGAGAGCATGTGGCGGCCAATAGACTCGATGGTCGTCAGCTCTTCACCTCCCTCAATGGGAGCGGTGAGCACCAACGAGCGAAACTGATAGGTAAGCACCACACTGACAAAGGCGATGAAGCCTATGAGACTCAGCACGAGCCCCCAGGAGGCGTCCTTCATCTTACGCTTGAAGGTCTCGTCCTTTGCACCCTCGGTCAAGAGGATGGAGAACACGTAGAGCACGATAATGCCACCGGCGTAGACCATCACCTGAACGGAGCCCAGGAAGGTGAAGCCCATCAGGAAATACAGACCTGCAGTGCCCAGCAGGACAAATAGCAGGTAGGTGGCAGCGCGAACTATGCTCTTCGTCATCACCGTTGCAAACGATGAGAGCATGATGAACACTGCCAGAATGATGAACATGATATTATGAGAATTCATTGATATAGGAGTTTATTATTCAATGCCCGCAGGAAGGCGGGCGTAGACGCTGCGAGGCCTGAAGTGGCCGAGAGCACGGAGGCCGTGAAACGCTTCACACATTCTGCCCCAAGCACGGCCATGCCCCGCAAGACGTTGACTTACTTCTTTTCAGCCACCTTAGAGCCTTCGCGATTGAGCTGCTTGACGAGTTTGGCACGGTTGAACACCGCATTCTCGTAGCTTTGGTCAAAGGCAATGGCTCCATGCGGGCACGCATTGGTACAGAGCTGGCAGAACATGCAAGAGCCGAGGTCATACTCGTACTTGACGAGACGCTTTTTCTTCTTGCCGTCCTCAGTCTCATACATTTCGCTGCTCACCTTGATGCTGCCATTGGGGCAGGCCATCTGGCAAAGGCCGCAGCCAATACATTTGTGTTCGTTGGCTTCGTTGTGGGGCATGGTCAGGGAGCCTCTAAAGCGCTCGAACATCTGGTTGGTCTGACGGTTCTCGGGATACTGCTCCGTGATTTTGGGAGTGAAGAACTCGCGCATGGTTGTCTTCAACCCTGTGGCGAGGCTTTTGATGCCCGAGGCTATACCGCCTATGTATGTCTTGTCTTCCATTGATTTATCTGTTAAAGTATCAAGAGGGTTGAGGGCTTGCAGTCATACGGCCATGGCCGCTGAGTGGCCCTCGTCCGTCGCTTGTTAGAATGTCCAGCCCATTGCCACGCAGAGGGCCATCAGCACGAGATTGACCATCGTAAAGGGGATAAGGTACTTCCACTCTAACGAAAGTATCTGGTCAATTCTCAGACGCGGGAACGTCCAGCGGAGCCACATCAGCAGGAATACTACAAAGAAAGCCTTGCCCACAAACCATACTGCGCCGGGGATGAAGGCCATCACGGCGTTGAAGCCGTCGAGGCCTGCTATCTGTAGAGGTGCCCAACCACCAAGGAAGATGGTGCTGGCCATACCGGCACAGATAAATAGGTTGAGATATTCAGCCAGATAGTAGTAGCCGAAGTGCATGCCCGAATACTCTGTGTGATAACCGGCAGTCAGCTCGCTCTCGCACTCAGGCAGGTCGAACGGGCCGCGGTTACACTCGGCATTACCTGCTACCAGATAGATGATGAAGGCGATGACGGCAGGCACATGGCCACGCACAATGTTCCAGCCATTCACGTACTGGTCATTGCAAATCTCGCTGAACGACATCGTGCCCGTCAGACAGATCATGGCCAGCATGGTCAGACCGATAGACAGTTCGTAGCTGATAATCTGGGCGCCACTACGCATGGCACCAATGAGCGAGAACTTATTGTTGCTACTCCAGCCGGCAAGCAGGATACCTACCACACCGATGGAGGAGATGGCTAAGAAGAAAAACACGCCTACATTGAAGTCAATGATATGTGCTCCCTGGTTCCAAGGCAGACAGGCGAATGTAATCATGGAGGCCATCACGACGAGGAAGGGGGCCAGGTTATGCAGGAACTGATCCGTCTGACGCATACTGATGATTTCCTTGGTCAGCATCTTGAAGACGTCACTGAATACCTGTAACAAGCCCCATTTACCTACACGCATGGGGCCAAGGCGGCACTGGAAGAAAGCACAGACCTTACGCTCCATGTAGATGAGGGCAATGGCAAACACAGCGTAGAGGGTAATGATAACCAGGGCCACCAGCACGCTCTCGGTGAGGATAGCTCCCCATTCCGCAAAGCCACAGGTGGTGGTCAGAAAACTGTGCAGCCAGTTGGTTATAGTGGTGAAGTTAAACATGATTGTTTGCGTTAGTTGATTGGTGACTCTCTGCATCATGACGCCCCCTTCTGAGCGGGATAGCTACGGGAGGCCATGAGCTGAGATGTCGGTATGAGTTATCGGTCAATATCGGGCACTACATAGTCCACCGTACCACCGATGGTGATAAGGTCTGCTATCATGTTGTCCTTGCAAGCAGTGTCCATCACAGCCACAAGAGGTAGGCCCGTAGAGCGGTAGTGAAGGCGATAAGGCGACTTGTCGCCCTTGCTCTCTATGTACACGCCGAAGCGTCCACGGCTGCCTTCTACCTCACTATAGAACTGTCCCACAGGAAGTTTGATGATAGGCTTCATCTTCTCACGGAAGTTGCCTTCAGGAATATTGTCTATGAGCTGCTCTATGATGTGGAGGCTCTCGAGTATCTCGTCAAGACGGATCATGTAGCGGGCAAAGCTGTCGCCTTCGGTGCGGGTCACTTCGTTGAACTGCACACGGTCATATGCCGCATAGGGGCGCAGCTTACGAAGGTCGTTGTGCCAACCGGAGGCGCGGCCCGTACCACCCGTACAGCCAAAGGAGATTACCTGTTCCTTTGACAATACGCCCACTCCCTTGGAGCGGTTTTGGAAGATGACGTTGCCGGTGAAGATGTCGTGATACTCTTGGATGTTCTTCCTCATATAAGGGATAAACTCCTTGACGCGCTTCACGAAGTTGGGATGAATGTCTGCCATCACACCGCCAATGGTGTTGTAATTGAGGATGAGACGTCCGCCGCAAGTTTCCTCGAAGATGTCCAGGATTTTCTCACGGTCGCGGAAGCCGTAAAGGAAGGCAGTAGTGGCACCCAGGTCCTGACAGAGGCAGGAAAAGAAGAGTATGTGGGAGTCGATACGTTGCAACTCATCCATGATGGTACGAATGACCTGCACTCTGTCACTCACCTCCACACCCATGGCCTGCTCAATACACATACAGAGCGCGTGGCGGTTCTGCATGGCACCGAGATAGTCGAGGCGGTCGGTCAGCGCAAGGGTTTGCGGGTAGGTCATCTTCTCGCTAATCTTCTCCACGCCACGGTGAATATAACCCAGCACAGGGTCTATCTTGCGAATGCGCTCACCCTCGAGGGCTACACGGAAGTGGAGCACGCCGTGGGTAGAAGGGTGCTGCGGGCCTATATTGATGACATAGTCATCTTCCTGGAAGATAGCATGTTCCACAGCCTCCACCTTGCCGTCCTCCGTGAGCACATACTCTGTGGTAGTGTCGCTGAGGGGCTCGTTGGTCATGCGCAGGGGGTTATTCTTTTCTGTCTCGTCGTCCTTACGGAAGGGGTAACCCACCCAGTCTTCACGCATGAAGAGGCGACGCATGTCGGGGTGGCCGGTGAACTTGATACCATAGAAGTCGTATACCTCGCGCTCGTAGGTGCAGGCTATGTTCCACAGGTCCGCGGCTGAGGGGACGAGGGGGTTCTCTCTGTCAGTCACCACACACTCCAAGATAGCTTGCTTCAGCGTGGTGGTATTTTCAAGCTGGTAGACCACGGCGAGGCCGTCGTCTTCTCTGTCCACGCCGGTCAGGCTGAGCAGGAAGTCCATGCCTTCTTGGTCGTGCAGACGCTTGAGTTCATCGTGCAACTTAGCGGCCTCCACCTGCTTAGGCTTCATCTCATTGACAGCGGGTTTGGCGGGAGCAGCGGGTGTTGCGGGTCGTGCTGCGGCAGGCTTGGCCGCAGCGGGGGCAGCAGGTTTGGCAGCGGGAGTGGCTGAAGCGGCCTGCTGTGATTGGGCTGTTTTGTTCAGATCTTCGCTCATGCCTGTTCCTCCTGATTATAAATATGTTCTTCTTTTATCTCGGCCTCCACCTTGTAGGGGTCTTTCTCCTTGCGGTTGGTAGTACCGAAAAAGTTTTCCACTTTCACAATGCGCTGCAGCTGCATCATGCCATAAAGGAACGACTCGGGACGCGGCGGACAGCCTGGCACATAGACGTCGACAGGGATAATCTTGTCTACGCCGTTGAGCACATGGTATGACTTATTGAAAGGTCCTCCCGAGATGGAGCAACCGCCGATAGCCACCACATACTTGGGGTCGGCCATCTGGTCGTAGAGGCAGCGCAGCACGGGGGCCATCTTGGTCGTGATGGTACCACATACCAGAATGACATCTGCCTGACGGGGGCTGTTACGTGTTACCTCGAAGCCGAAGCGGGCTATATCGTAGCGGGCCGCACACACTGCCATAAACTCTATACCGCAGCAACTTGTGGCGAAGGTCAGCGGCCAGAGTGAGTTGGAGCGTCCCCAGTCTATGAGGTCGTCCAGCTTCTTGACGATGACGTTCGCACCGCCGGCATTGAGTTCTTCTACAAGCTTCTCATAGGTCTCGTTGTCCTTAAACTCCTCGTAGGGGATAGACTTGATCTTTGCGCGTTTCATTGCCATTTGAGTGCTCCTTTCCTCCAGGCATAAGCAAGGCCCAGAACTAAGATGAATAAGAAGAAGAGCACGCTGATCAGGCCGGCGGGACCTAAAGAACGCATCACGACGGCCCAGGGGAAGAGGAACATCGTTTCAACATCGAACATTAGGAAGAGGATGGCAAATAGGTAGTAGCCTATGCGAAACTGCATCCAGCTGCGGCCTCGCGTAGGTATACCACATTCGTATGCCTCTTCCTTCTGAGCGTTGTAGCTACGCGGCGAAATAAGCTTGGCTAAAATCGTCACAACACCTACAAACGCCAACCCTGTCACCAGCGCGGTGACAAACAAGGTAAAGTTCATAGCTCTTTGTGTTTATGGTTATTAAGTGATATTGGACGTAACAGACGAAGTGTGAAGTCGGGCCGATGCTTGAAGACGAAGATAAGGCTACGCTCCCACTGACCAGGCGCCATCGTAGTATCACCAGGGCCTGGCGGCGAGACGAAGGGGTTCACCCAATCATACAAAACGCGCCAGGTCGGCTGGAGGGGCTACTCCTACGACTGGCGCGATAGAACTGAAGGCCGCAGGTCTCACGACTTGCCGCCATCTCATGATTGCCATATTTGACCACCACTCGCGAAGTGGCGGACAGGTTGCCCTTTTTCACATTTTCGTCTTTAGCGATGCAAAGGTAGCGCTTGAACGCCATGCCAAGAAACATTTCACCGACTTTTTTCACAACATGGAGGCTTATGAGCAACAAGCCCCTTAGAGATGCACCTGCACAACGGGGGCTCGTCTTTCCTATTATATATTGACCGCCCCCTCGGTGCTTGCGGGCGGCCGTATCTCTCCCTGCGCGAAAGCCTCCTCCCTGATAGCAAATGGCACAGTCTGCCTCTGCCACGTCTGTCGCTATCTAAAAATTGAGTACCTTTGCAGGGTAAAAGGTATCATGCTCACCTTGGGCAGCCTCACAAGTCTCTACGTCGGGCAGGGTTTCTCACCCTCCCCATGCCCTGCACTAAGGAGGATGCCCCCTCACCCTCTAACCCCCTCCCTACCCCATGGCTCTTATCGCCCCCTCCGTTCTCTCGGCTGATTTTGGCAACCTCCGTCACGACATCGAAATGATGAACCACAGCGAGTGCGACTGGCTTCATCTTGATGTGATGGATGGTGTCTTCGTGCCAAACATCTCTTTTGGCTTTCCCGTCATGAAGGCCATGGCTGCCCACTCCACCAAACCGCTTGACGTACACCTTATGATTGTGCAGCCCGAGAAGTTCATACGCGAGGTGAAGGCCCTCGGCGCCAAGGTCATGAATGTCCACTACGAAGCCTGCACCCACCTCCACCGTGTGGTGCAACAGATTAAGGCGGAGGGTATGATGGCCGGGGTCACGCTCAACCCTCACACGCCTGTCAGCTGCTTGGAGGACATCATCGTCGACCTCGACCTGGTCATGCTCATGTCTGTCAACCCCGGCTTTGGCGGCCAGCGCTTCATCGAGCACAGTGTGGAGAAGACACAGCGTCTGCGCCGGCTCATCGACACCACCGGCTCTAAGGCGCTCATAGAGATTGACGGCGGCGTGAACCGCGAAACGGGAGCCCGTCTCGTAGCAGCCGGTGCCGACGTGTTAGTGGCTGGTTCGGCCATTTTCGGAGCAGCTGACCCAGTGGCCGAAGTGGCTGCGCTGCGTGCGCTGTAAGCCTCCATTCATTTCCTGCCTATTACCCATCTTCATCCTCGCCCCATGTCACCGCTCCTCTCCACCGCCGACCTCCTTCAGTTCATGACGCTCATTCGCGACAGCCGCCACGTGGCCATCTGCGGCCACCGAGGCCCTGACGGCGATGCCATGGGGTCAGCGCTGGCCTGGAGTGCTTACCTCCAGGGCTTAGGCAAGCAGGTAAGCGTCGTCATGCCCACTCCGCCGCCCGACTTCCTGCGCTGGCTCCCGGGGTCTAAGCAGGTGGTCATCTACCAGGACAACCCCACACTGACAGCCTCTATCATGGCTGAGGCCGACCTTATCTGCTGCCTTGACTTCAACGCGCTCTCCCGCCTCCAAGACTTACAGCATCTCGTGGCTGCCTCCAAGGCCAAGCGCCTCATTATCGACCACCATCTCAACCCCGACACCGAGGGCATCAGCTTCCTCGTCTCGCGGCCGCAGATGTGTTCCACCTGCGAAGTCATCTTCCGCCTCATCCACCAGCTGGGTGGTTTTGACGACATGACGCCTCAGACCGCCACCTGCATCTACACGGGCATGATGACCGACACCGGCGGCTTCACCTACAACTCCAACGACCCCGAAGTCTACGAGATTATCTCCCTGCTTCTGACCAAGGGCATCGACAAGGACCGGATTTACCGGCAGGTCTTCCACGTGTTCAGCATTGACCGTCTGCGCCTGCAAGGCTTCATACTGAGCGAGAAGCTACAGTTCTTCGAGAAGGGGCGCGCCTCTGTCTTCACGCTGACGCGGGAGGAGATGAAGCGTTTCCGCTATGTCCGAGGCGACCTTGAGGGCTTCGTCAATCTGCCCCTTCAAGTAAGGGGGCTCAGCCTGAGCATCTCTCTGCGCGAAGACACCGAGAAGGACGTGATACGCTGCTCGCTGCGCTCCGTAGGCAGCTTCCCCTGCAACAAGATGGCGGAGCAGTTTTTCCACGGCGGCGGCCACCTCAACGCCTCGGGTGGCGAGCTACCCTTCCCCTTGGAAGAGGCACTCAAAACGGCCGAGCGGGCCATCGAGGCCTTCAGGGACCTGCTTTAACGCTTCGTCTCGGCGCGCCTCTCCGGCCGTGCCTTCCCTTCTACTCATACGAATGAAGGCCGCCCCATTGTCGGGCGGCCTTCATTCGTGGTAGTATCATGTGGTGGCGGTTGGCTGAGCCTTATTCGCCACGCTGTATGTAGGCAATGACGTCTCCCTTGTTGACGTGCGCACCTTGCTTGGCGTTGATTTCTACGAGTTTGCCGCCCATGGCAGCTGGTATCTCGATGATCTGGCCATAGTTATTCTCGATGTAGCAGAAGTGTTTGCCTTCTTCATATTGCTTGCCGATGAAGGGCTCTATGCTCTTGACGCATTCACCGTCGCCGCCTATTTCCCAGAGCAGGGTGCCGCTCTCGGGGGCTACGAGGGCGTCAGCCTTTGCGTGCTTGAGGGCGGCGGCCTCTTCGAGGCTCATGCCGGCCGCGCCGGCCTTGTCCTTAGCGGCCTGAAGGTCAGCCAGGAAGCGTTTCTTGGCGGCTCCGCTCTTGTAGTCGCGGTATTGGGTCTCGTGCATGGCAAATTCGAAGAGCTCTTCGTCGTCCTCACCGCGTTCCCAGCCGTTCTCCTCCATCTCCTTGATGAAGCGGGGCAGCTCGTCGGGATAGTAGCTCTGCGGATCGGCGTCGGTAAACTCGAAGCCTTTTTCCTTGGCCAGTGCAATGATTTCGGGGTCTACCTCGCCGGGCAGGCGGCCGCTCTTACCGAGTATCATGCCCCAGATGGAGTTGTCCATCATGGTGTAGCGTGGCTTACCCATCGACTCGGTGAGCAGGTTCATGAGGGCTATATTCTTGACATACTGCGAGAAGGGTGTCACGAGGGGAGGATAACCCACTCGAGGCCATACGTAGGCCACTTCGTCGAAGAGGCGCACCAGCAGCTCGTCTTCTGAGAGTTCTGCCTCTCCTTTGGCCTTGCGGTTGTTGTTGATGGCTCCCATCACGCCGGTGAGGTCTGCCATCATGGATCCCATCATGCCGCCGGGCAGGCCGCAGCCGAGGAGCAGGGAGCTCATCAGCTTGTTGGCGGGGTTCATGAAGTAGCCGAGGAAGTCGTCAATGAATTCCTGGGTGAGTTTGCGGGCTTCCATGTAAGCCTCCATGTTGATTTCGGGCACGTCGAAGCCGGCGTGCTTCAGCATCGACTGCACACTGATAATGTCCGGGTGCACCTTTCCCCAAGAGAGTGGTTCGATGGCGGTATCAATGACGTCGGCCCCGTTGCGGCACACTTCCAGGATGCTGGCCATGGAGAGGCCGGGACCGCTGTGGCCGTGGTATTCAATGATTACGTCGGGGTGTTTGGCCTTGATCATGGCGGTGAGCTTGCCGAGCATGGCGGGCTGTCCTATTCCGGCCATGTCTTTGAGGCAAATCTCGGGTGCGCCGGCCTCAATGAGCTGGTCGGCGATATGGGCATAGTACTCTGCCGTGTGGATGGGTGAGTTGGTGATGCAGAGGGTGGCCTGGGGCGTCATGCCGGCTTCGAGGGCATATTTGATGGAGGGAATGATGTTGCGCACATCGTTCAGTCCACAGAAGATGCGGGTGATGTCTACGCCCTGGGCGTGCTTCACCTTATACATGAGGCGACGCACATCTGCGGGCACGGGGAACATACGTAGGGCATTGAGGCCGCGGTCAAGCATGTGGGTCTTGATGCCCACCTCGTTGAAGGGTTTGGTGAAGGCTCTCACTGCCTGGTTGGGGTTTTCGCCATAGAGCAGGTTGACTTGCTCGAAGGCGCCGCCGTTGGTCTCGACACGGGCGAAGCAGCCCATCTTGATGATGACGGGGGCTATGCGCTCAAGCTGGTCCTTGCGCGGTTGAAACTTGCCGCTGCTCTGAAACATATCGCGGTAGAGCAGGCTGAATTGGATTTTGCGCTTTGCTGTCATAGAATGGTTGCGGGCTATATTATATAGGTATGAATGCGTGGGGGCTGCCGGTGATGCGCCGCTCTGTGCGGGCAAGACGGTCAGGGGTGGAAGTTGCTCAAAAGCCTCGGTTTTGAGCAACGCGCTGCAAAAGTAATAATTTTTTGTGGAGCGCAACGGGTTGCTGCGGCGAAACCTCACGAAGCCGGTTCGGCGAGGCCCTCGAAGCGGTGCTTCGCCTGTCTGCAGCAAGGGAAAAATGTGGCCGGACAATGGGCGGAATGCCTGGAAAGTACCTTTATAAACGAGCTATCTGCCATGTACAAATGGCACTGCCGCCCTTGTATCTAAAATTTAACTAATTCTTCTCCATAATCTATAAGTTTAACGCTCGTATAGGGGTAACTTTGCCATGTCATAACTCTCAAAATGGCCGGTAATTACTCGTCTGGCGACTTTGAGCCCATGAATGATAGTCTATTTAACCATCTATAATTATCACTTTGCGATGAGCACAAAATTTACTCCTCAACGCCTCCTCACCCTATGCCTCTTCCTGATGATGGGATGGTGGCAGGGAAGCCTTGCCGTAGCGCAAGAAACATTGTCAGTGATAGCATTGGACACAAAGTCTATCAGCTTTTCTGACTTCTCCAACATAGGCTCCAGCTACACCACAGCCATTCAAGGGCCATTTGCAGCAAGCGATGGAAACTCTTACTCCGGTTGGACGAAAACGAGCATCTCGTACGTATCCGGCAAGAAGAATGTATTCCAGGCAAAAAAAAACGAAGGTACTTTAACCTCACCTACCATTACCAGCAAGAATGGCTTTACGGTGACCATTACCTATAGCGCTGCCAAAGCTCCCACACTTCAAATAGGTTCTGAGGCTGCTGTTACCGGATCTACAGTTAGTACAGCCAGTAATGATGGCACAGGGCTGACCATGAGCGCCACCACCACTTCCACTTCCGCCACTTTTACCATCAAGGCCGGTAGTGGTGTGCTCTACGTAAGCAAGATTGAGATTATCCCTACGCCCGCTTCAAGTGCTGCCACCGCCCCCACCTTCACTCCCGCCGCAGGCAGTTATAACGGTAGCGCCACCATCAGCCTCACCGCTCCCGACGGATATACCGGCGGCCTTCTCTACACGCTCGATGGGGACGACCCTACCACCTCAGACGCAGCCAAAGAATACACCGAGGCTTTCAAGCTGACCACCTCCACCACGGTCAAGGCCGTAGCGCTTGACTCCGAGGGCAATGCCTCTGACGTGGCCACCGCTGACTACGTTATCACCTACAATGCGCCCACCATGGACCTCCCCGGCGGCACATACCCAGGCAACAAGACCATCAGCCTCAGTGTGAAAGACCTCGGCGACGGCATCATCGTCTACACCACCGACGGCAGCGACCCCCTCACCAACCCTAACGGCACAGCCACCTTCTACACCGACCCCATCCCCGTCACAACAGGCACTACCACCATCAAGGCTTACACCAGGTACAATGGCGGCAACAGCGCCGTGACAGAAGCCACCTACGTCATCGCCGACCCCCTCACCCACCCTCTCGTATTTGCAGCCGCCGACGGTGCTTTTTACGAGGTACCTAATGGTGGCTATGCGAGTGCCACCGGTAACCAGACCTTTGTAGACAACTACGGGAAGAGCCACACCTTCAATCTGACGCAGACATATAGAAATAGTGGTCTCCAGATGCAAAAGGGCGCCGGCAAAATCGAGTCCCCCGTCTACGAATACCCCTATGGCTATGTGGTCAGCGTGACCACTTCCCAGGGAACGGTCTCCATCAGTTCCGGCACCTACGCCACAGAGGCTGCAAGCGCATCAGCCAGCTTAGAGATACCTGAGGCTTCTGCCTCCTTCACCATCAATGCCTCTGCTGACAATACGCCGATTATATCAACCATCACCATCACCCCCAAGACAAGCAGCAAGAAGAAGACCACCCTCTCGTTCGCCGAAGAGGCCATCAACTTAGGCCGCGTACACAGCTTCACCGGACAGAAGGCCACGCTTACCTCTCAAGGCACGGAGCTTACAGGCAAGACCATTGGCTACACCAGCTCTGACGAAGCAGTGGCCACCGTCGATCAGGAAGGCACAGTGGCCCTGTCGAGCTACGGCACTACCACTATCACCGCCACCTTCGCCGGCGACGAGGACTATGAAAGCGCCACCGCCTCGTACACCCTGACTTACAGCGACACGAAGACTGCGACGACCCTCTCCTTCCCCCAGGCCGCATACTCCGTGATCAAAGGCGAGACCTTCACAGCTCCCACTCCCACCCTCACCGCCAACGACACTGCCCTTGAGGGCAAACCTTTCAGCTACGAAAGCAGCAACACGGCCGTAGCCACCGTGAATGCCGATGGCACCGTCACCCTCGTGGACATCGGCGAGACCACTATCACCGCCACCTTTGCCGGCGACGAGGACTATGAAAGCTCCACCGCCTCGTACACCCTCACCTATGTCAACATGCAGGAAGTGGGCTTCGACTTCTCCCAGCCTTTGCTTTATGGTGTAGACGCCCCTGCGGATGGCAAAGAAACGGACCTGACTGAGGGCCAAAGCATCTCGAGCGGCATGGTGAGCCTCACCAGCGTGACAAACGGTAGCACCTCCACCCGCTTCTGGAACAGCGCCGGCACCATCACCCTCCGCGCCTACAAGGGAGCCGAGCTCAGCCTCAGCGTGCCGGCCGGCTATGTGATGAGCCAGGTGGTTGTCAACACCGAAAAGAATGCAGCCGCCCGCGACTACACCTTAGGCACCAAGTCATGCACCGCCTCCAAGTCGTTCACATGGACGGGCGAGGAGCAGCAGCTCCGGCTGGCCGTGAGCAGCAGCGCGTCCGATAACCCCCGCTTCACGTCGATGACGGTCACCGTAGTCCGTAAGGCCGACTTCATCGTGGGCGACACCGAAGACCTCACCGCCGTGTTGCCCGAAGTGAGCACCCCCGACCGGACCATCGTGCTCAACCGCAAGGTCTATGCCGGATGGAACACCTATTGTGTGCCCTTCTCTCTGACCCAGGCCCAGTTGGAAGAAGCCTACGGGGCAGGCGCTGTGGCCAAGGCCTTCAAGGGTGTCATGGTCAATGGCGACAACACCTCAATCACCTTTGAAGAAGAGACTGAAGGCGGCATCGTGGCCAACAAACCCTACATGCTCAAGGTGGCCAACGACGTGACCGCCCCCCAAATGTTCACCGGTATCACCCTCGAACCTGCCACCGACTGCGAAACCACCATCGTCAAAGACGGCGAGACCTACACCTTCAAGGGCATACTTACCCCCACCTCGCTGACCACCGACGGCAGCCAGTACTTCCTCAACAACGCCGGCACCTCGTTCGTGCTCCCCGCCAACAGCACCAGCAAGCTGAAGGCTACCCGCGCCTACTTCATCCTGCCCACCGGCAGCGGCCAGGCACAGTCGTTCAGCTTCCGCTTTGAGAATGGCAACCTTACAGGCATCAGCGAGGCAAGCACAGACAGCCGCCACAACGGCAGCTGGTACACCATCGAAGGACGCCGCATAGCTCAGCCCACCGAAAAGGGAATCTACATACACGGCAACCGCAAAGTGGTGGTGAAATAAATGTGCCCCATCTCTATCACCTCAAACCACTATACCTTAGACAGACATGACAAAAGCATATATCTCTCCCGAGACTGAAGTGAGCACCCTCGCACCCCGACAGCTGATGGCCGTCTCCGAGCCCATCGGAGTGGACAAAGACCCCAATGCGGCAGAAGATACCGACGGCGGTCGCTCCACACACCGCATTTGGTCTGACACCGACCGGTGGGGCGGGCTGACGCTACAGAAGTAACGCCCCACCCACAAGGTCTACCCCTTCACACAGAGGAGACGACACGCCCCGCGCTGTCGTCTCCTCTGTTCGGCTACGAGCAATAACCCAGGGGCAGACCCGGTCAACGGGAAGCATTCCAGTTTCAACGGGAAGCATTGCAGGTTTTTCTGGAAGCATTGCAGGTTTCTTTGGAAGCATGGGCGTGAGATAGGCAAGCCATAGCGGCATCAGATAGCCCCCATGTAAGGTGGCAGAAGCAGGGCGGCGGGAGGAGGCCCCTATACTATGTGGTAATGTCAAACCTTCTGCCACATCTTACACTCATCTTGCACAAAGCTGAGCCACAGTGAGTTAGATATGTAAGATGGAAAGACCGCACCTGCCATCCATGTAGCATCCGGACAACGGCGGGAGATGGGCCGCGCTACCATCGTCCCGAGGGCCGCAAAGGCAGCCCCTCGGACTGACAGCCCCGGCTGTCACCCCTCCACACACCGGACGCCCCACCGCGACTGGAAGCACCGAAACAGGAAACCCACGTCCGGGCCGCAAAGATGGTCACGAAATGATTTTAACCACTCAAAAGATTGCCTCCACGCCAATAAAAAAATTAACGAATTGTTTGCCGGCTAAAAAGAAACCCTTACTTTTGCTGCCACAACACACAAAGCTCCTTGCATTATGCTACACAGCACCTCCTTTTACTTCTACTCTTTTTATTTTTACTTTGCTACGCAAGCGAAGCGGGATGCTGTGTGCCAAGTTAAATAATCTTTAGGATACCACATAGTCCCGCTTCTGCAGAGAGGCGGGATTTTTATTATCCGTGACCATAGACCTATGAGACAAATCGCCATCCAAGGCATACGCGGTTCGTTCCACGACATAGCGGCCCACCAGTACTTTCACGACGAAGAGATAGGGCTCATCTGCTGCGACAGCTTCGAGGAGCTGTTTGGTGCCATGCAGGCCGACAGCTCGTATCTGGGCCTGATGGCCATAGAAAACACCATCGCCGGCAGCCTGCTCCATAACTACGAGCTGCTACGCAACAGCGGCATGACCATTGTGGGAGAGCACAAACTGCACATTGAGCACAGCATCATGTGTCTGCCCGACGACGACTGGGACAGCCTCACCGAAGTGAACTCCCACCCGGTGGCCCTGGCACAGTGTCGCGGTTTTCTGGAAGGTCACCCCGGTCTCAAGATAGTGGAAGCTACCGACACCGCCGGGTCGGCCGAAACCATCAAACGGCTCGGCCTTAAAGGCCACGCCGCCATCTGTCACGCGGGAGCCGCCCCCCTCTACGGCATGAAGATACTGCAAGAACACATCGAGGACAACAAGCACAACTACACGCGCTTCCTCGTGCTCTCTGACCCCTGGAGCGCCGACAAACTGCGCGACGTGCACCGCTCCAACAAGAGCAGCATGGTCTTCGCCCTGCCCCACAGCGAAGGGTCGCTGTCGCAGGTGCTCAGCATCTTCACTTTCTACAAGATAAACCTGACCAAGATACAGTCACTCCCTATCATAGGACGCGAATGGGAATACCTCTTCTACGTGGACGTGACGTACGACGACTATATGCGCTACCACCAGAGCATAGACGCCGTGAGACCCCTCCTGCGCGAACTCAAAATACTGGGCGAATATGAAGGCAAATAGCAAACCCATCACCCCCGCCGACAGGCTATCCACCGTCAGCGAATACTACTTCTCACGTAAAGGCAAAGAGGTGGCACGCCTCAACGCCGAAGGCAAGGACATCATCTCCCTTGCCATAGGCAGCCCCGACATGCCACCCTCGCCCGAGACCATCAGCACCCTCTGCCACGAGGCACAGAACCCCGACGCCCACGGATACCAGCCCACCATGGGCATCAAGGAGCTACGCACGGCCATGAGCCGCTTCTATAGCCGGTGGTTCGGCGTAGAACTCGACCCCATGACCGAAATACAGCCCCTCATCGGGTCGAAAGAAGGTATCCTGCACACCACCCTCGCCCTCGTCAACCCCGGCGAGAAGGTGCTCGTGCCCAATCCCGGCTACCCCACCTACACCTCGCTCTCACGCCTCTTAGGCTGCGAGGTGGTATACTACAACCTGAGGCCGGAACACGCGTGGCAGCCCGACTTCGACGAGCTGGAACAGATGGACCTCAGCGACGTGAAGATAATCTGGACCAACTACCCCCACATGCCCACAGGCGCCGCCGCACAGCGCACCACCTACGAGAAGCTGGTGGACTTCGGCCGCCGGCACGGCATAGTAGTGGTGAACGACAACCCCTACAGCTTCATACTCGGCAAGGAACACCTCAGCATACTCCAGGTGGAGGGTGCCAAAGACTGCTGCATCGAGTTTAACTCCATGAGCAAGAGCCACAACATGCCGGGTTGGCGCGTGGGCATGCTCGCCGGCAACGCCGACTTCGTCAGCTGGATACTCAAAGTGAAAAGCAACATCGACTCAGGCACCTTGCGCCCCCTGCAACTGGCTGCCGCCCGCGCCTACGACAACAGCGACGCCTGGCACAGGGAGTACAACATAGAGACCTTCGCCCGCCGCCGCGCCGTGGCCGGTGCCATCATGGACGCCTTAGGCTGCGAGTGGGACAGGGAGCAGGTGGGCATGTTCTTGTGGGGACGCATCCCCGACCAATATGCCGACGCCGAAGAACTCACAGAGAAGGTGCTCCACGAAGCCCGCGTCTTCATCACCCCGGGCTTCATCTTCGGCAGCAACGGCAAGCGCTACCTGCGCATCTCGCTCTGCGCCAAAGACCACAAGCTGGCCGAGGCCCTCGACAGGATTAACGCCATGGCCGCGCGGTAAAGCAGCCACACCACCATCTACCAAGCTATCATCACTTCACACATACACACGATATGGAACTCACCCTTACGCCCCTCAACCTCACCGGCGAAGCCACCACTCGCCCCGTCATCATCTCCGGCCCCTGCTCCGCCGAGACCGAAGAGCAGGTCATGAACACCGCCGCCCAGCTGGCCAAGAAAGGCATCAAGCTCTTCCGCGCCGGCATATGGAAGCCCCGTACTAAGCCCGGAGGCTTCGAAGGCATAGGCGAAGAAGGCCTCGCCTGGATGCAGCGCGTGCAAAAAGAACTGCACATGAAGGTGTGCACCGAGGTGGCCACCCACGCCCACGCGGAAGCAGCCCTCAAAGCCGGCATCGACGTGCTCTGGATAGGGGCACGCACCGTGGCCAACCCCTTCGCCATGCAGGAAATAGCCGACACCCTGAAGGGACACGACATACCCGTGCTCGTGAAAAACCCCGTCAACCCCGACCTCGAACTCTGGATTGGCGGCCTCGAACGCATCAACCAAGCCGGCATCACCCGCTTAGGCGTCATACACCGCGGCTTCTCGACCTACGAGAAGAAGATTTACCGCAACCTGCCCATGTGGCACATACCCATCGAGCTGCGCCGCCGCTACCCGAACCTGCCCATCATCTGCGACCCCAGCCACATAGGCGGCGCCCGCGAGCTGGTGGCCCCGCTCTGCCAGCAGGCCATGGACTTAGGCTTCGACGGCCTCATCATCGAAAGCCACTGCAACCCCGACGCAGCATGGAGCGACTCCAAGCAGCAGGTGACGCCCGAAGTGCTCGACTTCATACTTGACAAGCTGGTCATCCGCAACGTATCGGAGTCGACCGAAAGCCTCGACAGCCTGCGCCACCAGATAGACGACATAGACAACTCGCTCATCGAACTGCTCTCCAAGCGCATGCGCATCAGCCGCGAGATCGGGCAGTACAAGAAGGAGCACGACATGACCGTGGTACAGACCATGCGCTACACGGAGATACTCGACAAACGCGGCGCACAGGGCGTGCTCTGCGGCATGTCGGCCGACTTCATCAAGGCAGTGTTTGAAAACATCCACGAGGAGAGCGTCCGCCAGCAGATGGACGTCATGAATAAAGACTGACACGCCACGGCGCGGGAGGGAAGCACCATACAACCCACCCCACGCCGCAGCCAACCCCTTCACCCATAAGATACCCTTATACAAGCCTCTTAGCCCCATGCGCATACTGATACTGGGAGCCGGCAAGATGGGCTCGTTCTTCGTCGACCTGCTCAGCTTCGACCACGAGACAGCGGTCTACGACATCGACCCACGCCGCCTCCGCTTCATGTACAACACGCAGCGCTTCACCACGATGGACGAGATTGACGGCTTCAAGCCGGAACTGGTAATCAACGCCGTCACCCTGAAGTACACCCTCGACGTGTTCCGCGAAGTGCTGCCCCACCTGCCCGAAGACTGCATCCTCAGCGACATCTCCTCCGTCAAGACAGGCTTCAGGGAGTTTTACGAAAGCTGCGGACGCCGCTACGTCTCCACGCACCCCATGTTTGGCCCGACCTTCGCCAATCTGGGCGCCCTCAGCAACGAGAACGCCATCATCATCAGCGAAGGCGACTACATGGGCCGCATCTTCTTCAAAGACCTCTACAGCCGCCTCGACCTGCACATCTGCGAGTACACCTTTGAAGAGCACGACAACACGGTGGCCTACTCACTGAGCATCCCCTTCGTGAGCACCTTCGTCTTTGCCGCGGTCATGAAGCACCAGGACGCACCCGGTACCACCTTCAAGCGCCACATGCGCATAGCCCAGGGCGTGCTGGGCGAGGACGACTGCCTGCTCAGGGAAATCCTGTTCAACCCCAAGACCGGAGGCCAGGTGGAGAAAACACGCCAGGAACTGAGCGCCCTCCTGGATATCATCGACAAGAAGGACGAGGAGAAACTCAACCTCTTCCTGCAACGCATTAGAAAAAACATCAGATAGCCCCCCATCCCCGAGCGGGCAGACCATCACCCCGGCGATGGGGCGACCTGTCCATGGAGCTATCTGTCAAGAAGTGAGGCTGCGGACGGCATCATTGTAAGCCATCCACAGCCTCACCTTCTATATACGGGCAATATACAGGGAGCCACCGGGGCACACCTCGAAGCCTCACAAGCCCAACAAAGCCTTCACGGCAAAGAAGAGCATGGGTATGACCAGCGCCGGCAGCAGGTTGATGGTCTTGCAGTCCTTGATGTCGAGCACACCGAGGCCGGCTGCGGCTATCAGTACGCCACCCACAAGCGACACCTCCGAGATAAGCTCCGCAGAGATGAAAGTCTTGGACAACAAGGCAATGCCATAAATAGAGGCCATCCATATAAACACAGCCACCGAGGTGAGACAGACCCAGAAGCCGTAGGACGAGGCCAGCACAATCATGGTCACCAGGTTAAGAGTGGCCGCCGTCATAAGGTAAGTATTGTCGTCATAAAGGGCGCTCATCACCGGACCCATCATGGCCAGCGTGCCCACACAGCAAAACAACACGCCGGTGGTGATGCCCTCGGAGAGATTGGAGGTGGAGATACGCCGCGTGGCCTTCTCCAAATGCTGGTCGAAACGAAGCAACGTGCCCACCAGGCCGCCCAAGGACAGACAGAAGATGAAAAGCACGGGGTAGTTGGTCTTCTGCATATTCTCCATGGCCACATTGACCCCCAGCACAAGGGCCGCAAGCCCCATGGCCGTGTTGAGGACGGAGATATACTTATCCTTGATGCCCTTGCGGGCCATGGCTCCAATGGCACTGCCCACAATCACGGCCACGGCGTTGATGACAATAGCGTACACAGACTATCTAATTTATAAGGTGATACAAAGTAACCCTGCCCTCACAGCAGGCAACTCCTGCCGGGCAGAAAGCCCCACGCTGCCGTGAGGCCCTGAAAGAGGTGTCCAAGGGACTTGGCCCATAGAAATAGCCCTTTCAAGGGCGCGAAGATACACATTCTGCGCGTAACTTAAAAAAAATATCTATATTTGCCCTCACAATTGGGAGTGTGCCCACACACCAGGGACCGGTTCGCCATCGCGCCCCGAGGAGTGTACACACCCCGTCACACATGCCGTACACATCACACCACTAAATAGACAGCATTATGCAACAACCTGACTGGTCTAATCTAAAGTTCGGTTACATCAAGACGGACTACAACGTCCGCTGCTACTATCGCAATGGAGCCTGGGGAGAGATAGAAGTATCTTCCTCCGAGACCATCAACCTACACATGGCCGCCACCTGCCTCCATTATGGCCAGGAAGCCTTTGAAGGCATGAAGGCCTTCCGGTGTCCCGATGGCAAGGTGCGCGCCTTCCGCATCAAGGACAACGCTGAACGCCTTCAGAGCACCTGCCGCGGCATCATGATGCCGGAACTGCCCACCGACCTCTTCGTAGAGATGGTGCGCAAAGTGGTCAAACTCAACGAGGCATATATCCCTCCCTACGAGAGTGGCGCCTCGCTGTACATCCGCCCCTTACTCATAGGAACCGGCGCCCAGGTCGGCGTACACCCCGCCGACGAATACCTGTTCATGATATTTGTCACCCCCGTAGGCCCCTACTTCAAGGGAGGCTTTGCAACCAACGACTATGTCATCATACGCCAGTACGACCGGGCAGCGCCCTTAGGCACAGGCTGCTACAAAGTGGGCGGCAACTACGCGGCCAGCCTCAGAGCCAACCACATAGCCCACGAAGCCGGCTACGCCTCGGAATTCTACCTCGATGCTCGCGAGAAGAAGTACATCGACGAATGCGGAGCAGCCAACTTCTTTGGCATTAAAGACGGCAAATACATCACTCCCAAGTCAACCTCCATCCTGCCCTCCGTCACCAACCGCAGCCTCCAGCAACTGGCCAAAGACATGGGGCTCGAAGTGGAAGTCAGACCTATACCCGAAGACGAGTTGGAAACCTTCGACGAAGCCGGCGCCTGTGGCACGGCAGCAGTCATCAGCCCCATCCGCAAAATCGACGACCTCGAAAACAACAAGAGCTACGTCATAGCCAAGGACGGAAAGCCCGGCCCCATCTCAGAGAAGCTCTACAACCATCTGAGAGCCATACAGGTGGGTCTGGAGCCCGACATACACGGCTGGAACACCATCATCGAATAATCGACCAACGTCTACCAAACCTCTCAACCGCAATTCCCAAATCACACTCAACATGAAAGCAACCCGTAGTCTCGTTGCCTTTGTGATAGCAGCCTTCCTCATTGCCGGCATCGCATCCTGCAACGACAACGCCAAGAAACTCGAAGAGAAAGAGAAGGAACTGGCTGAACTCAGACAGCTGGCTGAACTTGACAAGAAGGAAATGGAAAACCAGTATGCCGAGTTTGCCACCCAGTATAGTGAACTCAAACAAGGTATCAAGGACGACTCACTCGTGGCTCAACTCGAAAAGGAGCAACAGCGCGCCGAGCAACTCCTTCAGGAACTCAAACGCACACAGGCCAGCAGCTCCGCAGAGATACTTCGCCTCAAAAAGGAACTGGCCTCCGTCAGAGCTATCCTCAGAGACTACATCCGCCAGGTAGACTCCCTCCAGCAGCTTAACATTCAACTCGTCGGAGAAAGAGACATGGCCAGGGCTGAGGCAGAGCGCACTCGCGCTGAAAATACCAACATCAACCAACAGAACCAGGCACTCAACGAGAAAGTGGCCATAGCAGCACAACTCAACGCTACAGGCATCCACATCTCCCCCCTGAAGAAAACCGGCAAAGCTACCAAGAAGAGCAAGGAAGTCAAGCGCTTCAGCATCAGCTTCACCATTAGCCGCAACGTGACAGCCGCAGCGGGCAACAGACAAGTCTTCGTCCGGCTACTGAAGCCCAACCAGCAAGTGGTGTCGCAGATGGGAAGCTTCAGCTACGAGAACCGCAACATCGGCTACTCAGCCGTCAAGACCATTGAGTACACAGGTCAAGAACAACACCATGAGGTCTACGTGAACGTCAACGAATATCTCAGCAGTGGCAAATATACAGCCTACATCTTCGCCGACGGACAGATGATAGGTACCGGTAGCGTCATGCTGGAGAACTGACATTGACATTGCATCTACACCACACCATTTTCACCGAGGGGTATGCCGACAAGGCATACCCCTCCTTCTGTAAAGGCGAAACAGGCAGCCCACCTTCAAAGCCCCACCCCCACAAACGCCCCACCCGGCCACCACAATCGGCCCGGCACTCCCTTCCCTGTTAAAAATACATGAAGAAACTAAAGATGAGGGCGAAAAAAAGACACAAATGAAGAGCCATTAGCAATAAATATATATCTTTGCCCTTGCATTATGATGAAGAAAAAGCAAGTCGAGTTAGCATTTTACTGATAATCAAATAACTAAAATCCCTAAACTCTAATCTTTTAAAACATGGCAACTACAAATGCTACTGCCCCCAAGGGCGCGCCCAAGAAACAATCACAAGGTTTCACTGGCATCAAATCCGGTCTTTCTGTTATTATTGTCTGCGCAATAATTGCAGTGGCCATCTACCTCTTCGGTTTCGGTAACATCAGCAACTTCAAGGGTGGTCCTGAAACTGGATACATGTTCTCCTTCCTCACTCCCGATGAAATCAGTCTTGAACCCGCCAACCTGATGGGTACTGTATACAAAGGTGGTTTCGTGGTGCCCATCATTTGGACCCTTCTTATCACCGTTGTAGCTCTTGCCATCGAGCGCTTCTTTGCTATCCGCAACGCTTACGGCCGCACCAGCCTCGTGAAGTTTGTGGCTGACATCAAGGTGGCCCTTAAGAACAACGACATGGCTGCAGCTCAGGCCCTCTGCGACAAGCAGCGCGGTTCAGTAGCCAACGTAGTAGGTGCTACCCTCAAGAAGTACAAAGAAATGGAAGAGAATACCATTCTCACGAAGGAACAGAAGATCCTCTCCATTCAGAAGGAACTTGAAGAAGCTACCGCTCTCGAAATGCCTATGATGCAGGAGAACCTTCCCATCATCGGTTCTATCGTAACCCTCGGTACTCTGACCGGTCTGTTCGGTACGGTGCTCGGTATGATTAAGTCGTTCTCCGCAATGGCCAGTGGCGATGGTGGCGCTGACTCTTCAGCTCTGTCTACCGGTATCTCTGAGGCACTTGTAAACACGGCTTCTGGTATTGCTACCGGTGCCCTTGCCGTTATTGCCTACAACTACTACACTAACAAGATTGACCGTCTTACCTTCTCTCTCGACGAAGTAGGCTTCACCATCGTTGAAACCTTCTCAGCCACTCACTAATCAGCACATAAAACAAGGTATCTAAGACATGGGACGTTTTAAAGTAAAAAAACAAGATACGTTCATTGACATGACGCCAATGAGCGATGTCATGGTCCTGCTGCTTACCTTCTTTATGCTGACTGCCACTTTCGTTAAGGAAGAACCTATCAAGGTTAACACGCCGGGATCTATCTCTGAGATTAAGATTCCCGCCAACAACCTGCTTACCATATTTGTGGAACAGAACGGCAAAGTGTTCATGACCATGGACTCTCCCGAGGGACTCCGCAAACTCGCCAACCAAATGAAGGAAAACGACAAGCTGGACCTTGACGCCAAAGAAGTTGAAATCTTTGCGCAAGCCCCCACTTTCGGCACCCCGATAAATACCATGCACGGTTGGCTCGCTTCTGATGTGAAGAATGAACTTCTCACCAAAAGCAAAGAAGCAGGCATCCCTTGCGATAGTGTCAACAATGAGTTGAAAATATGGGTAAGCTCAGCACGCGAAGCGTGTGGCGAGGGTATGCGTATTGCTATCAAAGCTGATAAGGCTACTTCCTACGCCGTAATCAAAAGAGTAATGGATTCTTTACGCGAAATTGATGAGAACAGATACAATCTGATCACTTCTCTCAAAGGCGTTGAAGATTAAAATTTGAAGTTATGGCAAAAAAAGGTGGAAGTAAACAAAAGAAGATGAACTCGCGCGTGGACTTCACGCCGATGGTCGACATGATTATGCTTCTCGTGACCTTCTTCATGCTCTGTACCACACTCCTTAAGCCACAGACCATGGAGATCTCCATGCCCTCGGACAAGGAGGACATCAAAGAAGAAAACCAGTCACAGGTAGCAGCGTCTAAGGCCATTACCATCCTCATCGACAAAGACAATAAAATCTACTACTTCAAAGGTAAACCTGATGGAGGTACCGACCTCGTAGACGAAGGTAAACTCTTCGAAACTACTTATGGTAAAGACGGCATCAGAAAGGTGCTCCTCGAATCGAACCCTGAAGCCGTGAAGGCCGTCAACAAACTCAAAGAGGAGTTTGCTACAAAAAAGACCTCTAACGTTCAAGAAGAAGTAAAAGTCAAAGCCGAATATAAGGAACGCCTGAGCAAAATCAAAAATGCCGACTACACGCCCAGCGTGATTATCAAGGCTACTGATGAAGCTACATACGACAACCTTATCCAGGTACTTGACGAGATGCAGATTTGTAGCATTGGTCGATACGTGATTGATAAATTTGCAGACGGTGACAAGCTCAAGATTGAAGCTTACAAGAATGGTCCTGCGCAGTAATAATAAGCTAAGTATTAACTCATTATGTCTAAAATAGATTTAGCATCACGCGAGTGGTGCGACATGGTATTCGAAGGACGTAACCAGGCATACGGAGCTTATCGCAGTCGCGCAAACAAAGGTAAGTTCCAGCTCCGCGCAATTATCATCGTCCTAATTGCCATTGTGGCCATTGTCGCAGCCATCTTCCTCAAAAGTGCAGTAGCCGCTGCATTAGAGAAGAACAAAGGCCTCGACGATAGCTCTGTGGTAGAACTCCAGCAGCTCAAGAAAGACGAGCCTAAGAAAGAAGAACCCAAGAAGAAAGAACCTGAGCTTGAGTACGAAAAGCCCGTTGAAAAGGTTGCCGTAAAATCTTCTATCGCATTTAGTGTACCTAAAATCGTGGACGATGACAAGGTGGATCTCACCAAGGAGCTTAAGACTCAGGACGAAGTGACCAAGAGTAAATTTGCCATCGCTTCTCAGGACTACATCAACGAAACTGGCGGATCAGGTATTAACATTGATGACCTGAAGGATAACCAGCAGGCCGGTGGTACCACTATACCTCCCAAAGAACCTGAGGTTGTTGACAACGCGATCGTTGAATCTCCTGCACAATACCCCGGTGGCGAAGAAGCCCTCATTAGGTTCGTTAACCAGAACGTGGTATATCCTGACATCGCACAAGATCAGGGCCTTCAAGGTACCGTTATCCTCCGCTTCAAGGTTGACGTAGACGGCTCTGTGAGCACCATCAAGGTTGAAAAGAGCCTCTCCAAGGAGTGCGACAAAGCTGCTGCTGACGTGGTACGTAAGCTCAAGCGATTTATCCCCGCCAAGCAACAAGGTCACCCCGTTCCTGTATGGTTCAGACTTCCTGTAAGGTTTAGAATTATCTAAGACCATATCTTCAGCAAAATCACTTGTTTGAAGATTACAATAACACTAAATCGGGCGAGTAATAAAGTGAAGACCTTTGTTACTCGCCCCTTTTTATATAGTTTTGCTTCCCAAAAGTTGAGTTGAGCAGCTTGCTTCACTCATCACAAGTAAAAATAGAGTATACATGAAAGGTATTTCCCACAACCTACGACACTGTTTCTTGCTGAGCCTCGTACTTCTCTCCTCCTGCCACCCCAACAAGAGTACCAACGCCAAATGGATGGAAGAAGACAACGTTGATATAGCCATTGACGAGACTTTCAAGCCCATCATGGAGGAACTAACCGCCACCTTTGCCATGATGCATCCCGAGGCTACGATGAAACCACTATTTGTTAGCGAAGATAGTGTCATTCGCCTGCTGGTCAACGACAGCCTTCGATCCTGTATCGCCACAAGAAAGCTCAACGACACAGAGCTAAAAGTCGTTCAGGGACACACACTTAGTGCCAAGCAGGCCCTCATAGCCACAGACGCTATTGCTTTGATAACCCATAAGGATAATCCGGATAGCCTTATCACACTTGATGAGATTAAGGCTATCATGACCGGAAAGATTAACAAATGGGAGCAACTCAGCAAGGGGACAAAAAAAGGAGACCTTAAAATCGTCTTTGACCACTCGGCGTCCAGCACAGTAAGGTTTATGAAAGACTCCCTATGTAATGGTCAACCACTCACCGGTCCTGTATTCGCTTCAGACAACGGCACAAACATGTCAGTCATTGAGATGGTCAAGACAAACCCTGACATCATAGGTATAATAGGCACTGACTGGCTGAAAAAAAAGGAAGATGAACCTATGGCAGATTTCTCATCGCTTGACATCAACGTCATGAGAGTCAGCAAGTATGCCGACCGGGCTCAGTCTAAATATGTGAGGCCATACCAATACTATATTGCTACAGGCGAGTACCCCCTTCTACGCTCAATCTATATCATTACCACCGACCCCCGCACCAAATCTATGGTTCGTAGTTTCTACTTCTTTGCCAAAGGACAAAAGGGACAAACCATCATCTGCAACCACTCCCAACTCCTCCCCTACTCTCCTGTACAAGTCAAATCGGTTGGTGTGAAATAACCCATCGCTTTACAGAATGCAATAGCTTAGCCACCCACTGTAACAACCTGACAAGGCCGTGCCACCCGTAGTGGATAAATGACAAAGAGACCACTATTAACGCTATTTTTATGTATAAAAGGAGAGGGTTCATCTATTTATTAGTACCTTTGCCCCGAAAGGCGTTGACGCACTTCATCGTTATCCCCTACACAAAACATATATAGCCATACAGAAAACAACATCATCTAACACAATATGAAGAAGAATTTCATTCGCAATGTAGCCGTAATGGGCCTCCTGTTCGTGAGCAGCCTCACAATGAGTGCCCAAGAGAAAACCTACGAATGCCAGCCACTTAACCCGGAATTGCAAACCATGGCCGACAAGGTGATGGAGTTTGCATTAGAGGATCCTGAAAAGGCTGACAGAGAGTTCACTAAACTAACCAAGAAAGCAAGTAAGTCTGCGAACGACCTTCTTTCTTTAGGCGACTACTTCCTCCAGAAGGATTATCTGCAGGGCGCAATGATTTGCTCAAAATATGTCTACGAGAAAAATGCCGCAGACTATGATGTCCTCATGTTCTGCGGTGAAGTGAGAATGAAGATGCAGGACTGGGGCAATGCAGGCTCAAAGTTTGATGAGATACTGTCATATGATCCTAACAACGTCACTGCCATGAAGAGAAGGGCTTTTGTATACAAGAATATCAACCCTATAGCGGCTACAGAAGACCTACTGAGGATTATTGAATTAGAACCTGACTATTACAAGGCATATAAAGACCTTGGCGACATTTATTATAAGCAAGACAAATACGTCGAAGCCTGCAGCTATTACAAAGACTACTATAAGGCAGTGCCTAAAGACATCGCCCATATTGACATACGTTCATGTGAGAACTACCTGCAGTCACTTTACTCTCAGGCACAATTTGACAGCATTATAATTGTAGCAAAAGAGATACAACCACTCGACCCTATGGATATCGTCATCCGTCGCATGGACTTCTTTGCAAAGATCAACAAGATACAAGAAGCCTTCGACTACGATAAGGCCTTGGCTGAAGCGCAAGCAGCAGGTAACTACATCTATAACAAAGAGTACGCGGATAGCATCTACCTCTATCTTGACTACGAATATGCCGCAGCCCTTGAAAAGGAGAAAGGCGACATACCTGCAGCCATCACATATTATGAAAAAGCGTTGGCAAAGGATAGCACGAAATTAGGTGGTTACAAAGAGCTATCAAACCTCTGCATTCGTAACAAGCAATATGATAAGGGTATAGAGGCCTATAACATCTACCTTCAGAAGAGGGGCGACAAAGTGGATACTGCTGACCGTTTTCTCTTAGCAACCAAGTATGTATATGCCTGCTTAGACGAAACTACTACCCCTGAGAAGAAGAATGACTATAGAGCTAAGGCTGAAGCCACCTTCAAAGAGGTTATTGATAAAAAGCCTGATTTTGTGCAAGCATACATCCAGTTGGCCCGTCTTAATAATACCGATACACAGAAGCCTATTGCTGCGGTGCGCGACTACTACAATAAGGTATTGGAAGTCTCAGAGAGTAAAGCTAATGAGTTTGCTGCACAACGTTTCGAAGCTTGTCGCTACATCTTCTTCTACGATGTATCTATTGTGCCTGAAGATTTCGAAGACGCCAAACGCATTTGCGCAATTCTCAAATCTATCCGCCCTGACGACGAATTTGTCAAGAATGCAGAACAATTCCTCCAGCAAAATGCCCAGTAAGCATACCGATAATAGATAAGCATTATCATCTCATAAAGGTATGCCTAAGCCATGCGCTTAAGCATACCTTTATTTATAAGGTGGCAAGCCTCTAAGAAGAATATCGCATCTAAATTTGCTACTCTGACAATATTTATTAATTTTGCCCTTCGAAGGATAACAGAGGGCATACGACTGCCCATCCTCCTCAGAAAAACACATTCCATCTTCGGCAGTTTCATTCAAAGCGAGTCTTAAACCCATCTACTAATATTCAAACCTTACACTATGAAAAAGGTAAAATGTTTAGCTGTAGCCTTGACTGCTATGCTCACATTGGGCATATCTCAGGCCTCAGCACAAGCCACTTCACCCTCTACGAAATGGCATTGGCAGGAAGGTACGATTGTTGTTGATACTCCTCAACGCGCTCCCGGCCAGCAGCATGTGATTGGCCTCACAGCCCCCAAAATTCAGACAGTGAAAGTAGCCTTTGTGGGTCTCGGCATGCGCGGCCCCGGTGCAGTGAACCGCTTCTGCCACATTCCCGGCGTTGAGGTTGTGGCGCTCTGCGACTACGAAGAAGCTCGCGCTGAAGCCTGTCAGGCCACTCTAAGGAAGGCTGGCTTGAAGCCCGCAGACATTTATTTTGGCGAAGAAGGCTACAAAGAGCTTTGCGCTCGTCCTGACATCGACCTCGTATATGTTGCCACGGACTGGGATCACCACTTCCCCGTAGCTAAGTGCGCCTTAGAGAATGGCAAACACACTGCTATCGAAGTTCCCTCAGCCATGAACCTCGAGCAATGCTGGGAGCTCATCGACCTTTCAGAGAAAACCCGCAAGCACTGCATGATTCTTGAGAACTGCTGCTATGACTACTACGAACTCAACGCACTTGCCATGACTCAGGCTGGTGTATTCGGTGAAGTCATTCGCGCTGAAGGTGCCTACATACACAATCTTGATGACTTTTGGGACTGGTATTGGAAAAATCCTGCCAACGACCCCGACAAACTCGGATGGCGTATGAAGTACAACATGGAGAATCGTGGCGACGTATATGCCACTCACGGTCTAGGCCCTGTGGCACAATGCCTTGACATCCACCGCGGCGACCGCTTCACCACCCTCGTAGCCATGGACACCAAGTCTGTTCACGGCAAAGAATATGTTGAGAAGAAGACCGGTAAGCCTTGCAAAGACTTCCGCAACGGCGACCACACCACTACCCTCATGCGTACCGCTGATGGCAAGGTCGTTGAAATTCAGCACAATGTGATGAACCCGCAGCCCTACAACCGTCTCTTCAAGCTCACGGGTACCAGAGGCTACGCCACCAAGTATCCCAGCGAGGCTATTGCCCTTGACAAGAGCCAACTTTCTGCCAGCGGTGTTGAGCCACAGGTAGATAACCTCTCCAGCCACGGATTCCTCCCTGATGCAGAGTACAAGGCCCTCATGAAGAAATACGAGCATCCCATCATCAAGAAGTATGGTGACATAGGTCGCGAGATGGGTCACGGCGGTATGGACTACATGATGGACGCCCGCATGGTATACTGCCTCCAGAATGGTCTGCCCCTTGACATGGATGTTTACGACCTCGCCGAATGGTGTTGCCTTGCCGAGCTTGGCACACTCTCCATGGATCACAACTGCGCCGCCGTTGAATTCCCCGACTTCACTCGCGGACATTGGCAAGACGTGAAGGGCTACAAACATGCTTATGCCCCTGCTGAAGAAGAAGCTGCCGTAGAAGCCAAGGCCAAGGCTTATACAGCCGCTCAGAAAGAAGCAGTTGCCAAGACGAAGATTTGGGACCTTTACGACACGTACAAGAAAGCTGCTCCCGGTCGCGATAAGGTGAAAGCCAAGAAAGCCTATGACAAAGCAGTAACTGCCGTACGTGGAGCTAGCTGCAAGGCTTGCTGCCCCAACAAGAAGTAATCATTTCATCCTTATCATATAAGCGAGCGGCGGCAGAAGAGATATCTCTTCTCATTCGCCGCTCGCTTTATTCTCTCACCATTTCTTCCACCTCGCTCTCCCCATGCGCACATACAGCTACTCCCAAATATGGAGCATAGCCTACCCCATCTTGCTCAGCACACTCATGGAGCAGTTGATGGGCATGATTGACACCGTCTTTCTCGGGCGGGTTGGCGAGGTTGAATTAGGAGCATCGGCCTTAGGAAGCATCTTTTTTGTCACCATCTTCATGCTCGGCCTCGGTTTTAGCATAGGGGCCCAAATATTAATGGCTCGCCGCAATGGCCAAGGACACTTCAGCGAGATTGGCAGCATCTTTTACCATACACAAGCCTTTCTCTTTCTCATGGCCATGGCGCTCTTTGTTTTTGGCGTCACACTTGCCCCGGACATCCTACGGGCCATCATTCGCTCTCCCAGGGTGTTTGAAGCCACCGACTCCTACTTGCAATGGCGAATCTACAGCCTCTTCTTCGCCTTCATAGCAGCCACATTCAGAGCCTTCTATGTGGGCACGACCAAGACGAGCGTTCTCACCCTCAATGCCGCCATCATGGTGGTCTGCAATGTGGTCTTCAATTACGTCCTAATCTTCGGTTACTGTGGCATGCCCCGCTTAGGCATAGCCGGAGCAGCCATAGGTACCACCCTCGCACAGGCTGTCTCGGTCGTCTTCTTCATAGTCTACACATGCCTATACACCGACTGCGCCCAATATGGCCTTGCCAGTTTCCCCAACTTCAGTATCACCACGCTGCATAGCATCATGAAGGTGAGCATTTGGACCATGATGCAGAATTTTCTCTCGCTCGCCACCTGGTTCTTTTTCTTCCTTGCGGTAGAGCATTTAGGCGAGAAGTCATTGGCAGCCACTAATGTTGTACGCAACCTCTCCTCCTTCACCTTCATGACGGTGATAGCCCTTTCCACTACCTCAGGCACCATCGTCAGCAATCTCATGGGCGAGGGACGCATCATGGAGATACCACATACCATGCGCAAGATTATCCGTCTCACATGCTTCATACTGACTCCATTCCTACTCGCTGAAATTCTTTACCCTGAACTCTTTATGAGGATATTCACCGACGACGATACCATTCTCCTCGAAGGCAGACCAGCCCTCTACGTCATGGTGTCATCCTACATCTTTACCATTCCCGCTCAGATCCTTTTCCATTCCGTCAGCGGTACCGGCAACACCAGGACGTCACTCACCATTGAGTTCATCTCCCTCTTTATATACACTGTCTACGTAGGTGTAGCTATCCTCGGTTTCAAAGTCAATCTTGCCTGGGGGTGGGCCAGTGAGCACGTCTATCAGGTTGTCTGTCTCGTCCTCTGCTACATATATCTTAAAAAGGCCAACTGGCAAACCACCAAGATATAAGGCCCGCATCCCTTTGCTACTCCCCTTCCTCTTAACTCAAAAATATCTATCGTCACATGCACGACCCACTGATACGCGTCCACTCTTACGAGTCAATGGGTACCTTTGATGGTCCCGGCCTCCGCTATGTAGTTTTTCTTCAAGGCTGTCCCTTCCGCTGCAAGTATTGTGCCAATCCGGATACCATTGACCCGGTGGGTGAAAGCAAGCTCACAGACCCTGATTACATCTTGCAACAGGCTGTCTCCATGAAGCCTTTTTTTGGCAAACGTGGAGGCATCACATTCAGTGGCGGTGAACCTACGGTACAGGCAGAGGCGCTCATCCCCCTATTCAGACGCTTGAAAGATGCCGGCCTACACATCTGTGTAGATACCAATGGGGGCATCTGGAACTCACATGTCGAAGAACTCCTCGGCCTCACAGACCTTGTTCTGCTCGACGTCAAGGAAATCAACTCGGCGCGCCATGAAGCCATCACTGCTCGCCCCAACACTCAGACCCTTCGCACGGCCGACTGGCTCGAAACGCATGAGCGGCCTTTCCGCTTACGTTATGTGCTCGTACCCGGGCTCAGCGATTTCGAAGAGGACCTGCATACACTGGGGGAACACTTCAAAGACTATCGCCAGATAGAACGTGTGGAGCTCCTTCCGTACCACCGCTTAGGAGTCCATAAATATAAGGCGCTGGGGTGGGACTATGCCTTGAAGGACGTGCCCGAGAACACACCCGAACAGTTACAAAAAGCTGAAATAATACTGCGCACCTATTTCCCACAGCTCGTAGTCAACTAACCTCTACCATTACCCGGCATCGTTCTCACACAGTACTCTGCCAATCATGCACCACCACGTCGACCATTATTCACCAGCTCGTCCGGCCATAGCCATTGTCATAGCCAACACGCTTTCGTCCATCGGCTTAGCCTCCATCTTCCGTCGCATGATGCCTTCGGCGGACATTGCCACCTATTCCTCCACCGCGGAGTTACTCCACTCTCCCAACCCCGACCATTATTACCACTTTTTTGTAACAGCCGAGCAGCTGCTCTTAGCCACCACCTTCTTTCTCGCACGCCAATCACGCACCATTGTACTTTTGCAAGGCCCCGAAGCGCTTCAGCTGCCCCAAGGCTTCCATCAGCTGAACGTTCAGCAGGAAGAAAGTCTGCTCATCAAAGATATCATCCGCCTGGCACATACCTCCCACACGACGAAAGGTTCAGAGCCCGAAGCCGTGCGTATAGCCAAGGGATGTCCCTCCGCCCCCCTCTCCCCACAACTCACCGCGCGCGAACAGGAGGTGTTACAAGGCATTGTCTGCGGGATGATTAACAAGGAAATAGCCCATCGCCTCGGAGTGAGCATCTCCACCATCATTACACACCGCAACCACCTCACAGCCAAGCTCGGCACGCGCAATGTGGCCAGCCTGACTTTATATGCCGTCACCCACGGCATCGTTCGCAGCGAAGACCTACAGTAACACGTGCGTACCATGGCCGGCCGGAGCTTTCACAGACCCACCTTTTCTCCAACCACATAAATTGCACACTTTCACACAAAGTGAGACATGCCAGAAGGCATAATAAGGGCAGCAAATGCCATATCGACCACACAAAGGTGCATCATAAGCAAAAAAGATTAAAAACTTTTTGCCTCTACATAGCGTGTAATTAGCAACAGTATAGTATCTTTGCACTGTCAAAGATAACCTATGAGACCCTGGATGCTCGCGCAGCATCGCGTCTCCCTTTCTATGAAAAACCAGAGCTGCACTTAGGTTGCTTCATTACACAGGCCGAAGCCCTGAAGAAAGCGATCGTTTTTAAGAAAGCTGTCAACAAATCCATTACGTATTCACCCCTCCTAACCCCTATTCCAATGAACTTTATCGACGGGCTCTGGAAAGAGCAAATCAACGTAACCGATTTCGTTCGCCGCAACCTCACTTCCTATGAAGGCGATGCTTCCTTCCTGGTAGGTCCTACTGACCGCACCAAGAAGCTGTGGGACATCTGTCTCCAGGCCCTTGAAGAAGAGCGTGCCAATGGTGGCGTTCGTTCCTTCGACCCCAATACCGTATCTACTATTACCTCCCATGCCGCCGGCTATATCGACAAAGACAATGAACTTATCGTAGGTCTACAGACCGACGAGCTTCTACGTCGCTCCATCAAGCCTTTCGGTGGCATCAAGGTGGTAGAAAAGGCCTGCCGTGAACAAGGCACCGAGGTTAATCCCAAGGTCAAGGACATCTTCACCCATTACCGCAAGACCCACAACGACGGCGTCTTCGACGTTTACACTGAAGAAATCCGCAAGTTCCGTTCACTCGGCTTCTTGACAGGTCTTCCCGACAACTATGCCCGTGGCCGCATCATCGGCGACTATCGTCGTCTTGCCCTCTACGGTCTCGACCGTCTTATCGAAGCCAAAAAGGCTGACCTCGCAGGTCTCCATGGACCTATGGACGATGCCCGCATCCGCCTGCGCGAGGAGGTGGCCGAACAGATTAAGGCTCTCAACGACATTGCCACACTCGGCGAAATCTACGGCCTCGACCTCCGCCGTCCGGCCCAGAATGCCCTCGAAGCTGTACAGTGGGTTTACATGGCCTACCTCGCTGCTGTCAAAGAGCAAGACGGTGCTGCCATGTCGCTCGGTAATGTCTCTTCCTTCCTCGACATCTACATCGAGCACGACCTCAAGCACGGCCTCATCGACGAGACGTACGCGCAAGAACTCATCGACCAGTTTGTCATGAAGCTGCGCATGGTGCGCCACCTTCGCATGGGTTCCTACAACGAAATCTTCGCCGGCGACCCCACTTGGGTAACTGAGTCTATCGGCGGACGCTTCAACGACGGACGTACCAAGGTCACCAAGACCTCCTTCCGCTTCCTGCAGACCCTCTACAACCTAGGTCCCTCGCCTGAGCCCAACCTCACCGTACTGTGGTCACCCGAGCTTCCCGAAGGCTTCAAGGCCTTCTGCGCCAAGGTCTCTGTAGACACATCTTCCATCCAGTACGAGAACGATACCCTTATGCGCGAAGTACGTGGCTCCGACGACTACGGCATCGCCTGCTGCGTGTCTTACCAGGACATCGGCCGCCAGATTCAGTTCTTCGGCGCACGCTGCAACCTCGCCAAGGCTCTCCTGCTCGCCATCAACGGCGGACGCTGCGAGAAGACCGGTACCGTCATGGTAGAGGGCATTCCCATGCTCAGTTCTGACCACCTCAACTTCGAAGAGGTCATGAACAACTACAAGCTCGTGCTCACTCAGATTGCCCGCGTGTACAATGATGCCATGAACATCATCCACTACATGCACGACAAGTACTACTACGA